>CAZDYT010000420.1:0-4307 GCA_964509395.1 uncultured bacterium | reverse complement strand
CTGGGCCGACGCCACCGCGGACAGCCCCAGAAGCATGGCGGCCCCCACCCCCGCTGCGACGACGTCCCGCCACCCTCCCATGACAGCGCCTCCTTCGGCCGATTCCCTCAGCCCCCCGCGGCCACGCGGGCGCGACCAGTTGCGAGCGACTCCCCGACCGCCTCCACGCGATACGGCGCGACGAGCCCGGTGAGGGCCTGCGGCACCTCGATCTCCAGCCAGATGCCGTCCGGTCGGTCCTCGCGTCGCACGACGTGGCCCCGCGCGTACAGGCTGGCGAGCACCCCGCCCCGGTCGTACGGGAGCCGGAGGCGGCATGCCAGACGCGTTCCGCGCAGCGCCGCGTCGATCCGATCCAGGAGCGAGTCAATGCCCGTCCCCGCGCGGGCCGAGATGGCCGTACCGCCCTCACGCTCCATCCGCCGGACAAACCCGTCCGCGCCGCTCAGCCGATCCACCTTGTTCAACACCGTGAGCAGGGGCTTCCCCTCGAGGCCCAGCTCCTGCAGGACCTGGTGCACCGCCGCCATCTGCTCCCACGCCCGCGGGTGACTCAGGTCCACGACGTGAAGCAGGAGGTCCGCCTCGCCGAGCTCCTCCAGCGTCGCCTTGAAGGCCGCAACCACCTGGGGCGGGAGCTTCTGGATGAAGCCCACGGTGTCGGTCAGAATGAACGGCGCGCGCCCCGGGCTGTTGACGAGCCGGGCGGCCGGATCCAGCGTCACGAAGAGCTGATCGGCCGTCGGAGCGTCGGCTCCCGCGATCCGGTTGAGCAGGGTGGTCTTGCCCGCGTTGGTGTAACCGACGAGGGCGACCACGGGAAGTCCGACGTCGCGGCGGTGCGCGCGCAACAGGCGGCGATGGCGCTGAACGTCCCGGAGCGCCGCGTGAATCTGCCCGATGCGTCGCCGGATGACGCGTCGGTCCGACTCGAGCTGGGTTTCGCCGGGCCCCCGCGTGCCGATCCCGCCGCCGAGGCGCTCGAGGTGGGCCCACTGCCCCACGAGCCGCGGGAGGAGGTACGTGAGCTGCGCCAGCTCGACCTGCAGCTTCCCCTCGCTCGTGCGGGCCCGCTGGGCGAAGATGTCCAGGATGAGGGCCGTCCGATCGATGGCCCGGACCCCGACCGCGCGCTGGATGTTTCGCTCCTGGACCGGGGTCAGCGGATCGTCCGAGATCAGCAGGGTGGCGCCGAGGCTCTGGGCAAGCTCCCGCACCTCGTCCACCTTCCCTCGGCCGAAGTAAAAGCCCGGCGTGGGCGCCTCACGCTCCTGCAGGACGCTGGCGACGACCTGGGCGCCGGCCGACTCCGTCAACCGGACCAGCTCCTCCATCGACTCCTCGACCTCCCAGCGCTTCTGTCTCGGAAGCCGGAGGCTGACGAGGATCGCCCGGTCGGCGGGACGGTGCGTGTCGATCCCCACGACAGCGTCAGATTAGCCGAAAATACGCGCCCGATCAATCAATTTCTTGACCTCGGCGATCGCGGGACCGAGGTTCTGGGGGCCCACCGAGACCCAGTACGGGGTCTCGCCGCGGACGAACCACGTCCACTGTCGCTTGGCGTATCGGCGGGTGTCGCGCTTCATGGCACGAACGGCGTCCGCCAGCCGGGCGCCTCGGGTGATCACCGGGACGAGGTGCCGGTACCCGATCCCCTGCATTGCCGGTAGGGCGGGCCCGAAGCCCGTGGCCAGGAGGCCCTCGACCTCGGTCAGGAGACCGGCGGCGAGCATCCAGTCCGCTCGGGCGTCGAGCCGGGCATAGAGGGCGTCCCGCGGCATGGTGAGGCCGACCACGAGGACGCGGTAGGGGCTCGCCGCCGGCTCACGCGGCTTTCCCCAGGCCGCACGCAGCGGCTGTCCCGTCAGCATCACGACCTCGAGCGCCCGCGTGACCCGGATCAGATCGCGTGGGTGAAGCCGGCTGGCCGCGTCCGGATCGAGCTCGGCGAGCCGCTTGTGGAGCGCGGCGGGCCCCTCCGCCGCCGCCTGGGCCCGAAGCTGCCGCCGCAACGCCAGGTCGGCGGGCGGCAGCGGGGAGAGTCCCCGCAGGAGGGCCCGGAGGTAGAGCCCGGTTCCCCCGACGAGCAGCGGCCAGCGGCGGCGCGCCCGGATGTCGGCGATGGCCGCGGCGGCGTCCCGGGCGAACCGGGCGGCGTCGTAGCGCTCGTCGGGCTCGACGACGTCGAGGAGATGATGCCGAAGCAGGCGCTGCTCGGCGGGCGTGGGCTTGCCGGTCCCGATGTCCATCCGCCGGTACACCTGACGCGAATCCACGCTGACGGCCTCGATCGGCCACTCCTGGGCCAGGGCGACGGCGAGCGCCGTCTTCCCCACCCCCGTCGGCCCAACGATCGCCGCCACGGGCACCTCGGCAGCTTCGGATGTGGGGTCTGACTCCTTCATGGAAGAGCGAACGGCCCGGCTTTGCCGGGAGCGCCGTCGGAGAGGGGGGCTTGCCCCCCTCCGAAAAGACTCTACCAGGTCCGCCGAAGATCGCGCTTGATCTCGCGGAGCGCAATCCGGGAGACGACCGGCCGGCCGTGGGGGCAGTAGAACGGCCTGGCCGTCGCCGCGAGATCGTGGAGGAGCCGCGTCATCTCCTCGCGAGGCAGCGGCTGGTGGGCCTTGATGGCGGCTCGGCAGGCGACGAAGGCGAGGAGCCGGTCGAAGACCGGCGAGCCGGCTCGCGTGCCCTCGTCCTCGATCTCCCGCGCGAGGTCGTCCACGAGCCGCTGGGGCTCGTCGTCGCGCAGAAGCGAGGGCACGGCCCGGAGGAGGAGCGTCCCGCCGCCGAAGTCCTCGAGGGCGAACCCCAGCCGGGTGAGCTCCGGAAGGAGCCGCTCGACGGTCCGGAGCCGCGCCGGCGCGAGCTCGAGGGGCGCGGGGAAGAGGAGGTCCTGGCCGGGGAGCGGCCCCGCGTCCAGGTCGCTCCGGAGCCGCTCGAAGAGCACGCGCTCGTGCGCGACGTGCTGGTCGATGAAGAAGACTTCCTCGGGTGTGTAGGCGACGATGAACGTGTCCTCGATCTGCCCGATCGGTTGCCCGAAGAGCGGGGCCGTCTGGTAGCCCGCCTCGCCGTCCCGGAACAGGGATACCTGACCCTCGCTGGCATCGGCGGCCGCTTCCGAGCCCGTCGCCACCCCCGCCAGCGCCGGGAGCATCTCCGCGAAAGACCCGGCCAGGCCGCGGGCCGGGACGACGTCGAGCTGCCGCAGCGCCTGGGCGACCGCTTCGTAGACGAGGTCGTGGAGCGCGCGCGGGTGGCGGAAGCGCACCCACGTCTTGCTGGGGTGGACGTTGACGTCCACATCGGCCGGCTCCACCGTCAGGACCAGCACCGCCAGCGGAAACGCGTCCCGCGGGAGGAGCGGCCGGTACGCTTCGACGAGGGCCTGGGTGAGAAGCGTGTCGCGCACCGCGCGCCCGTTGACGATCAGATGGATGTCCTCGCGGTGGGTGCGCGCGAGCGGGGGCGGCGCGACGAGCCCGGCGAGGCGCACGCTTCCACGCTCGGCCGCGACCTCGAGGAGCTTCGTGGACAAACCGAAGCCGTAGAGCCCGCCCAGCCGATCCCGTAGCGTCGCCGCGCGCGGCGCGTTCAGCGCCGCGCGGCCGTTCGCGGTGAGCCGAATGTGGACCTGCGGGTGGGCGAGCGCGAGCTGGGTCACCACGCGCAGAACCGCCGCCTGCTCGGTCGGCGGACTCTTGAGGAACTTGGCCCGGGCGGGGGTGTTGAAGAAGAGGTCGCGCGCCTCGACCGCGGTGCCCTCGGGCACGTCCGCCTCGCCCGATTCGTGCACGACCCCACCCTCCCCGAGGATGAGGTAGCCACGGGGTTGGCCGCGGACGCGGGAGGCGAGCCGCAGGCGCGAGACGGCGAAGATCGCCGGGAGCGCCTCTCCGCGGAAGCCTAGCGTGGCGATAGCGGCGAGGTCCGCCTCGTCGGCGAGCTTGGAGGTCGCGTGGCGTTCGAGCGCGAGCCGGCAGTCCTCGTGGGTCATCCCGTGGCCGTCGTCCACGACCGAGATGAGCTGGCGCCCCGCCCCCCGGATGGCGATGGTGATCCGTTCGCTGGCCGCGTCGAGGCTGTTCTCGACCAGCTCCTTGACGACGGAAGCGGGCCGTTCCACGACCTCCCCCGCTGCGATCTTGTTGACGAGGGCATCGGGCAGGCGCCGGACCGGGTGGGGTTGGACGTCCGCGCTCACGCGCCCTCCCGGAGGCGCCGCCGGAGGGGATCCAGCGTCGTGAGCGCCTCGAGCGGCGTCATGGTGTCGGGATCGAGCGCCGCCAGGGCCTCGA
>CAZDYT010000419.1:0-4313 GCA_964509395.1 uncultured bacterium | reverse complement strand
GGAGGGGCCCTGGCGGCCGCTTCGCTTCGCCCCGACCGTTGCGGCGCCCGGCCCCCGACTGACCGCCGCGCACGGCTTCGCGCGGTGGCTCGGCGAGCCCGAGGGTCGGCGGTCGCTCGAGGAGCTGGTGGGGTGCCTCCCGCTCTCGCAGCGCGGTCAGACGCGCGAGGCGCTCCTCGACTGGAGCCATCAGGCCGAGGTGCTATTCCGGGAGGTGGACCTCCGCGCCTTCCTCGACCGGGCGCTCCGGCGTGCCGCCGGGCTGCCTCGGGCCTGGGTCCGGGAGCTCCGCGCGCTGCGGGACCGCATCCGGGACGGGCTCCCGTCGATGAGGGAGTTGCTCGAGCACGCCTACCGCGTCTTCGCGATCTACCTCCTGGTCCTCCTGCTGGCGAACCTGTTCTTTCCCGACAACCTCTACGCGAAGGGCTGGAGCTCCTCGTCCGCGAGCCGGTCCGGCTGGTCGGTCGACACCGGCGCCACGTCGGCGCCGTTCCACGGCTTTTCCTTCACCGACCCGACGGCCCGCCCCGCCCCGTACCGCTTCCGCCCCGCCGGCCCCGTCTTCGTGCCGGGCGTTCCACGCGGCCGCGTGTACGATCGGCAGGGGCGCGAGTACCCCGCCCAGCACGTCGCGCTCGTGGATCCGGGCGGCGGGCGGAGGCCGGTCTCGGCGCTCCTCGCGCTGTCGCCCGAGCTTCAGCTGCTCGAGTCGGGGACGGTGGTCTACGCCGCGAGCCTGGCGGGCTACCAGGTCCTGCTCGAGCCCGGCCGCTTGCGGGTGCTCGACGTCGGCGGGTGCGAGGTGACGGCCTTGCTCCCGCCGCGCCCGCTCCAGGCCAACGCCCGGCGCCACATCGAGTCCCAGATCCCCCTGATCGACAAGGCCCTCGCCGACCATCGCCGCTGGCTCGACTGGGTCGGCTGGGCGTCGGTGGTCCCCCAGGGCCGCGCGCCGGCCAGCGAGCTCGGGGAGCTCGAGGCGATCAAGCGGGCCGCGGAGACGGCGCAGGCCCGGTGGGGCGGCCCGGTCGCCGGGCCGGCGTTCGAGCCGGCGCCCCGATGGGTGTCCATCTTCCCGGGCATCTACCTCGAGCCTCCGGCGCTCCCCCGGGGCGAGCCCGCAGCCGTCCTCGTGCGTCCCGACGGCCAGGCGGCGCGGCGCCCGCTGGCCCCGCCCCCCGCCCTCACGGCGGAAGATCGGTTCCTCTTCCGGATCCTCGAGCGACGCCTCGGCGCCGGGCACGACCCGTCGCTCGCGGGCCCCGTGGCCCGCTGGATGAAGGCGCACGGCGAGGCGCTGGGGGTGACGCGGCCGCCTTCGCCGCCGGGGCCGTGCACCTGACGCGGATCGCGCCGCTCGAGGCCCGTCACCGCGACGCGTGGGACGCGCTCGTGGCGGCCCACCCGGCTTCCGGCTTCATGCAGGCGTGGGCGTGGTCCCGCTTCAAGGAGCTCGAGGGCTACAGCGTCCTGCGCCTCGGCCTCTTCGAGAAGGAGAGGCTCCGCGGTGGGGCCATCGCCTACGCCTTTCCCTCCCCCGCCGAGGCTGGCCTTCTCGTGGTCCCCGACGGCCCGCTCCTCGACTGGGACGCCCCCGACGCTGCCGCCACCTTCCGCGTGCTCCTCGCCGGGTTTCGCGGCACGGCCGCGGGCCGGCGAGCGGTCGCCCTGCGCGTCGAGCCCCGGCTCAGCGCGCTTCCGGTACCGCTCCGCGGCCTGCCCCGCGCGCCGGTGGACCTCGTCCCCGACGAGACGCTCGAGGTGGATCTCGGGCCCGAGCCCGCGATGCTCGCGCGCATGCAGCCCAAGGGGCGCTACAACGCCCGGCTCGCCCTCCGCCGGGGCGTCGAGGTCGTGAGTTCCAGCCATCCCGCGGACGTGCACGAGCTCTACGGCCTCCTGGAACACACCGCGCGCTACCAGGGCTTCCGGCTCGAGCCCAAGAGCTTCTTCATCAACCTGACGCAGGCGCTGGTCCCGGTGATGGGGCGGTTCGCCTTCGCGCGCTACAAGGGGATCACCCTGGCCGCGGCGCTGACCGTCCGCCACGGCGCCACGGTGACGTATCTCTACGGCGGGCACCTGCCGCTCTTCCCCGACGTGATGGCGAGCTACGCGCTCCACTGGCAGATCATGCGGGAGGCGGCCCGCGAGGGCCACCGCGTCTACGACCTCTACGGGTACGTGTCTCCCGACCGGGCCGACCATCCCTACGCGCGCTTCTCGCGCTTCAAGGCAAAGTTCGGCGGTCGCCCGGTCTCGCGGATCGGATCTCGGGACGTCGTCTTCTACGACCGGCTGGCCGACGCGGCGCTCCGCGCCATGCGCCGGGCCTGGGGGGCTCGCGTGCTAGCCGGGCTGGAGGGGTCATGACCTACGGGCTCTCGGCCGCCACGTACCTCGCGCTCTCCTTCGGGCTCTGCTGGGTCGGGAAGCTCACGTACGGCTTCTTCCATCCCCACGCGCGGGTCGACCGGGAGCTGACCGCCCGGGACAATCTCGCCTTCGCCGTCCCGCTCGGGGCCTACTACCTCGGCATCCTCATCGTGATGGGCGCGCCGCTCTCGGGCCGACCGCGGGGGGATCTGCTGCGGGAGGCCGTCGCGGTCGGAGGCTGGGGCCTGCTCGCCGTGGTGCTCCTCAACGTCGCCTCCCGGGTGAACCAGCGGTGGCTGTTCGGCGGGCTGGACCTCGCGCACGAGATCCTCGAACGGAACAACGTGGCGGCCGGGATCGTGGTCGCGGGCTCCCATCTCGCGAATGCCCTGCTCATCCTCGGGGCCCTCGGCGACGAGGGGGGCCTCCTCCCCGCCGCCGTCTTCTGGCTCTACGCCCAGGGTCTCCTCACGCTCGCGAGCGCCGTGTTCCTGCGGCTGGTGCGCTACGATCTCGCGACCGAGCTCCGGCGGGGGAACGAGGCCGTCGCGCTCAGCCTCGCCGGAGTGATCGTCGCGATCGGGAACATCCTCCGCATGTCGGTCAGCGGGCCCTTCGAGGGATGGTCTTCCGGGTTCGCCGCCGTGACCGCCTACGCCCTGGCGGGGCTCGTCCTCCTCTTCGTGGTGCGCCAGCTCACGGACTGGCTGCTGCTGCCCGGCGTGACGATCCGCCAGGAAGTGCTGGAGCAGGAGGTGCCGAACATCGGGGTGGGATACCTCGAGGCGCTCTTCTACCTCGGGGCGTCCCTCCTCGTCGGCTGGAGCCTCTGACCGCCGGGCTCGTCCGGCCTGGGCGCACCACTGCCAGGCAGGGGCCCGCGAAGGCCAGGCCTCCGCGGGGGGATGCCGCGCATGTCGCGCGCGAGGGAGGGGCGCCGGGCGTCGCCGCCCGGTCTCGTCGTCTTGACCCGACCTCTCCCCGGGGACTAGGCTTGACGCACTCCCACGATCGGCTGGCTGGAGAGGCCCGGCATGCAGTGTCCGCGGTGCCAGCGCGAGAACTCCGCCGACGCCGCCTTTTGCGATGAGTGCGGGTCTCGGTTGGAGGCAACCTGCCCCAGTTGCGGCGAGGCGAACCGGCTCGGGGCGAGGTTCTGCCGGAAGTGCGGGCAGCAGGTCGGACGAGCCGAGGAAACCCGGACGAGCACCCCCGGGAAGTTCGGCTCTCCCGAAGACTACACTCCGAAGCACCTCGCTGAAAGGATTTTGACCTCCAAAAGCGCCCTGGAAGGCGAGCGCAAACAAGTCACGGTGCTGTTCGCCGACCTGAAGGGCTCGATGGAGCTCTTGGCCGACCGCGATCCCGAAGAAGCCCGCGCGCTGCTCGACCCGGTCCTCGAGCGCATGATGGAAGCCGTCCACCGCTACGAGGGGACCGTGAACCAGGTGATGGGCGACGGGATCATGGCCCTCTTCGGGGCGCCCCTGGCCCACGAAGACCACGCGGTGCGGGCCTGCTACGCAGCCCTGCGCATGCAGGAGTCCGTGAAGCAGTACGCCGACGAGGTCCGGCGGGAGGCCGGCGTGCCCATCCACATCCGCGTCGGCCTGAACTCGGGCGAGGTGGTGGTCCGGACCATCGGCAGCGATCTCCATATGGACTATACGGCGGTTGGGCAGACCACCCACCTGGCCGCGCGGATGGAGCAGGCGGCGATGCCGGGGTCCGTCGTGATTACCCCCGACACCCTCCGGCTGGCCGAAGGCTACGTAGAGGTTCGGCCGCTGGGCCCGGTCCCGGTTAAGGGGATGAGCGGGCCCGTGGAGGTCTATGAGGTGAGTGGGCCCGCGCCCGCCCGGACCCGTCTCCAGGCGGCCGCCGCCCGCGGCCTCACGCGGTTTGTAGGGCGGGCTGCCGAGCTCGAGGCCCTC
>CAZDYT010000418.1:0-4317 GCA_964509395.1 uncultured bacterium | reverse complement strand
GCCGGTGAACGGCCAGAGGCCCAGCATGACCACCTCCTTGGGCTGGGCCCGGAGGGTGAGCGGGCGGCCGAGGCTGGCACCGGCTCCGAGGCCGGCGGCGCCAGTGGTGGCAACGCGGAGGAAGTCGCGCCGCGAGAGACGATCCATGATGTCTCCTTGGTAGTCAAGCTGTCTGATGTGGAGGGGCATGGCGCTCTGACGATGCTTAGCGCGTGCGCCGGATGGCGTCAAGGGCTCGAGACGGACGCGACGAGGCCGACGGCGGCGCCCCCGAGGACCAGCCACGCCGAGTTGATCCGGAACACGATGAGGAGGATCGTGGCCGCCGCGGCGAGGGCGCCGGTGACCCAGTCCACCAGGGCTGCACGGCCGAGCTCGGACGTCACGACGGCCATGAGGCCCACGGCGGCGGCGTTCGTGCCGTCGAGGAACCCCGCGGCCCAGCGGGAGCGTCGGAGTCGGGGAATGATGGGGTTCGAGAGGGCGACGAAGACGAACGACGGGAGGAAGATCCCCAACGTCACGAGCAGCGCACCCGGAACGCCGGCCAGCACGTAGCCGATGAACGTCGCCGTCGTGAGCACCGGCCCGGGCGTGATCTGCCCCACGGCGATGGCGTCCAGGAGCTGGCGGTCGCTGAGCCAGGCCGTGCGCTCCACGAGGTCGGGGCGCAGGAACGCCAGGAGGACGTAGCCGCTGCCGAAGAGGATCGACCCGACCTTGAGGAAGATGAGCGTGAGCTTCACGAGGCTCACCGCCGGAGCGGTGGCGGCCCCGAGCGCGGTCGCAGCCCATGCGGACGTGGCGGCCCCCAGCCCGGAACCCAAAGCCAGCCCGGCCGCGCGAATGGTCGCCAGGCGCGCCAGCGGGACGAGGAGCGCGGCGCCGAAGAGGAGCGCCACCTCGTTGGCTCCCCAGACGGCGAGGACGACGACAGCCGCCGCTGTGCCGGCGGTGAGCGCCGTGCGCATGGCTTGGCGCGCCAGGCCCCAGAGCGCCTGGACGATCACGGCGATGATGACCGGCTTCACGCCGTAGAGGAGCCACGTCGCTTCGGGGAGATGGCCGTACCGCTGGTAGCCGGCCGCCATGGCGAGCACGACCAGCATGGCCGGCAGGATGAAGCACGCCCCGCCGACGATGAGCCCGGGCCATCCCGCTCGCACGAACCCGATGTGGATCGCCATCTCCGTGGAGTTCGGTCCCGGGATGAGGTTGGTCGCTCCGAGGAGGTCGAGGAAGTGCTCTCGGCTGACCCAGCCCCGACGGCGGACGACCTCGTCCTCCATCAGCGCGATGTGCGCCGCGGGGCCGCCGAAGCCGATCAGGCCCAGTTTGAGGGACAGCGCGGCGACCTCGCGGACTCGCCCGGCTTGCGGGCGACGCGGGGCGGCGGCTGCCGCCGGGGGGTCGGCGGTCGTCATGGTTCGGGCAGAGTATACTTCGGAAGGAGGACCCGAGATGAAGACGGACTCGGCCCGCGCGCGCCCCGCCGGGACCGGCGACGGCCGCAGCCCCGATGTGCTCTCGCCCACGCTGCTGGCGTGGCTCGCCTCGGAGCCGATGGCTCGGGGAACGGTGCTGGACGTGGGGGCGGGCACCGGCCGGCTCGCGCTCGCTCTCGCGCCGCGCGCCCGGCGCGTCCTCGGCCTCGACGTCGACGCGGGAGCGCTCGTCGAAGCCCGTCGGCGCGGCCGCCGCGCCGGCCTGGGGAACGTGCTCTTCGTGGTGGCCGACGCCGAGCAGGCCGATTACCGGGCGCTCGGGCGGCCGGACCTCGTCGCCGCGCACGTCTGCATGTCGGACGCCATCATCCAGCGCGCGGCGGAAGGGCTCTCGCGGGGCGGCGTCCTCGCCTTCGCCGCGTTTCATGTGGACCAGTGGCGGGAGACGGGTCGCGTGTCGCGCTTCGCCTACGACGAGGAGCGGGCGCGCGCCGTGTTGGGGGCTGCCGGGTTCCGGGTCGAGCGCCTCGAGGTGGAGCGTGAGGTCCTTCGCTTCGACTCCGAGGCGGAAGCGCGGGCGGCTACCGCGCGCCTGCGTGCTAGGTGGGAGGCCGACGGTCGCTGGGCGGGCTGGGAGCGCTTCCTCGCCGAGGGTGGCCGGACGCTGACGGAGGGCCGGGTCGTCGTCCTCGCCCGCCGGGCGGAAAGCCCGTGACACCCCGGGCCCTGGCGGAGCGCGTCAAGGCGGCGGGGCGGCGGCTCGGCTTCGACCTGGTCGCGATCGGGCCGGCGGACCCGCCCGAACACGGGGCTCTGTTCGAGGCGTGGCTCGACGCCGGCTGTGCCGGGGCGATGGGCTATCTCGAGCGAGGGCGGGCGAAGCGTCTCGACCCGCGGCGCGTCTTGCCCGGCGCCCGGTCGGTGATCGCGTGCGCGCTGAACTACTATCAGGGGGACGATTCGGCGGGACCCGCGCACGTCGCGCGCTACGCGTGGGGCGCCGACTACCACGACGTGATGGAGCCCCGGCTCCGCGCGCTGCTGGAGGACCTCACGGCCGCCGCCGCGGGCTCGACGGGCCGCGTCTACGTGGACACCGGTCCGGTCCTCGAGCGAGACCTCGCGGCGCGTGCCGGCCTCGGCTGGATCGGGAAGAACACGATGCTTCTCCATCCGGCGCTCGGCTCCTACTTCTTCATCGGGGTGATTCTCACGACCGCGGCGCTGAGCCCCGATGCCCCGCTCCCGGACCGGTGCGGCACCTGCACCCGGTGCCTGGAGGCGTGCCCCACCCAGGCTTTCCCCGCTCCCCACGTCCTGGACGCGCGGCGCTGCATCTCGTACCTCACGATCGAGCACCGGGGGCCGATCCCGGTGGAGCTGCGGGCGGGGGTGGGCACGCTGGCCTTCGGCTGCGACATCTGCCAGGCCGTCTGCCCGTGGAACAGCCGGGCGCCCATCACGGCCGAGGCCGCCTTCGCCGCCCGCGATCTCCCTGGCCTTGCCGCGCTGGTCACGCTCACGGACGAGGGTTACCGGACCCGGCTCCGGGGAAGCCCGCTTCGGCGCGCGCGCCGCCGGGGCCTCGCGCGCAACGCCGCGCTCGCGCTCGGCAACAGCGGGGATCCCGCGGCGGTCCCCGCGCTCAGGCAAGCGCTGAGCGACCCGGACCCCGACGTCCGCGACCATGCCACCTGGGCGCTCGAGCAACTCGAAGGGCGCCGCGACGCCGGGTCAGCTCGAGGGAGAGGGGGTCAAAGGAGGGAGTCCGATGGCGATCGACGCGAGGCGTGATGCCCTGGTTGTCGTGGACGTACAGAACGACTTCTGCCCCGGCGGCACGCTCGGGGTCGCCGACGGGGATCGGGTCGTGCCGATACTCAACCGCTACGCCGCACGCTTCCTCGAAGCCGGAGCCCCGATCTACCTGACCCGCGACTGGCACCCGCCGAGGACGAAGCACTTCCAGGCGTACGGCGGCCTCTGGCCGCCCCACTGCGTCCAGGGGACGCCGGGCGCTGCGTTCCATCCGGCGCTCACCGTGGCCGATGGCGCGGTCGTCGTCTCGAAGGGCATGGACCCCGAAGAAGACGCGTACTCGGCTTTCCAGGCCCAGGCCGCGGACGGGACGCTGCTGCCGGCAGCGCTCCGGACACGCGGGGTGCGGCGGCTGTATCTTGGCGGCCTCGCGACCGACTACTGCGTAAAGGCGACGACGCTGGACGCGCTGCGCGAGGGTTTCGAGGTCTTCGTCCTGACCGATGCCATTCGGGCGGTGGATCTGAAGCCCGGAGACGGCGATCGGGCGATCACCGAGATGCGGGACGCCGGGGCCCGCTTCCTGACCCTCGGCGCGGTCTGAGCGTCCGCGCCCCCGGGCGGCGAGCCGGTGTCGGCCCCCGTGCTAAGATGGCGGCACGCCCCCGCTTCCGGCCGGGCGCCGGTGTGGTCGCGCATGTCCTGCTCGAAGCGCTCCGGTCGCGGGCTTTGCCCGCGTAACGGTTTGGGGGGAGGTTCGGAAGGGGAGCGAGAGCCCCCTCCGAGGAAGCTGAAGGGAGACCCGTTTCCGGATGGCCATCCTGAAGGTCGCCCGACTGGGCCACCCCGTGCTGCGCCGCGTCGCGGACCCGGTGCCGCCGAAGGAGATCACCCGACCCGAGCTGCAGTGCTTCATCGACGACATGGTGGAGACCATGCGCGAGTACGACGGGGTGGGCCTCGCCGCGCCGCAAGTGCACGTCTCCCGGCAGATCGCCGTCCTCGAGGTCGAGTCGCATCCGCGTTATCCGGACATGCCGCGCATCCCGTTGATGGTCATCGTGAATCCCGTCCTCACCCCCGCGGGCGAAGAGACGGCACCTGACTGGGAGGG
>CAZDYT010000417.1:0-4324 GCA_964509395.1 uncultured bacterium | reverse complement strand
CCTCGACGGCTTGCGGCGATAGGCGATAGAAGACTCCCTGAAATCGCATCCCTGAGTACCGTCACGCGCGGCATCCAGGTCGGTCCCGCGCGGATCGAGATCGCCGTCAAGGGCAAGGCGAGCTACCTTCGGGTGCCGGACCATGTGGACGTAAGGAATTGACAAGTATCGCCAGCGGCTGCTTCGAGAGCGCTTCGGATTCCCGACGAAGCTGCCGGCGAAGGGGTTGGTCCCGCGCCCGGAAATGGGCCTTTCATCGGATCAGTTCATCGGCCCGCAGTAGGAGCGACTGCGGGATCGTCAGGCCCAGCGCCTTCGCCGTCTTGAGGTTGATGACCAACTCGAACTTCGTGGGCTGCTCGATTGGCAGGTCGGCGGGCCTGGCACCCCGCAGGATCCTGTCGACGTAGTATGCGCTGCGCCGATCGAGGTCGGTCAGGTTGACCGCGTAGGCCATGAGGCCACCGGCCTCCACGTTCTCGCGGATGTCGAACATCGTGGGCAGGCGGTGTTGCAGGGCGAGCGCGGCGAGACGAGCCCGCTCGCTGTAGCTGATCGGGGTCGTGAACACCAGGACGGCACGCGCTCCCTGCCGGAGTATCGCACCGAACGCCGCGTCAAGGTCGGCGGCTCGGCGCGTCTCCACGCTCTGGAGCTGCACGCCGAGCCGGCTGGCGGCCGTGCGGAGTGCCGTCCAATAGGGCGCAGTTCCGGGGAAGTCCGGGTCCCACAGGACGGCCACCCGCGACGCCGCGGGCACGGCCTCCTTGAGCAGCTCCAGCTCCTTCCCGATCACGTCGGGCCCGGGGTCCCACGTGAGCCCCGTGAGGTTGCCGCCGGGCCGCGCCAGGCTCGGGACGAGGCCGGCCGCGACGGGGTCGCTGACCCCGACCATCACGATGGGGATCGTCGCCGTCGCGTGCTTCGCCGCGAGGGCCCCCGGGTCCGAACTCGCCCAGAGGAGGTCGACCTTGAGCGCGACCAGCTCCGACGCCAGCGCCGGCAGGCGGTCGAGCTTCCCCTCCGCCCAGCGGAACTCGATGACGAGGTTGTGGCCCTCGACCCATCCGCGCTCCCGCAGCGCCTGTCGCCAGGCGTCTATCCCGTGCCGGGCCGCGACCGGGTTCGTGATGCCGAGGCGGCCGATCCGGTAGACCTTCCCCGCCGCCTGCGCGTCGGCGGCGAGCGGCGCGGCGAGGATGCCGAGGGTGAGGAGGAGCCCGACTGTTCTAGGGATCATTGGCGCTCCACCGCGGACATATCCGACCCCATCGCCCTCGACCGCGTCACCCGCGGACCGCCGTGGCCGCGTCGTCCACGCGGAATTGCCGGTCAGGGGTTAGTCCGGGGATCGTCTTCCGCTCGTGATGAGGTGGTGCACCTGAGCCCATCGGTGCAAGCCCAGGGGGGTCTCTTCTCGGCGCATCTGCGCCAGCATTCGAAGGACACGGCGCTGAAGCCATCGTTCGAACCGCGCCCTGGGCACCACCCGCCCTGTCCGCAGCATCACGGTCGGGAGGCCCTCCCGACGGATGAGGCGGTATGCGGTGGAACGCGAGCGGCCCAGAAGCACGGCTACGGCCTCGATTCGCAACACGCCGGGACTCTCTTTTCGCCCTGTTCGTCGCCGAGGACGCCTCATCGCGGTCCCTCCCCAACCATTGCTCTCGCCGGCGGGCTTCGCTGCCTCAAGAGTCTACGCCACCCTGATCCCGGCAGGTGGTCGAACTCCGGGGGGTCCAGGAGAGCGCCTTTTGGTCCCGAGCGATCAGCCTCGACGGCTTGCGGCTGGGGATCACGATCTCGCCCCTCATATGTGGGCGAGCCCGAGTGCAACGCCGTCATCGAGCGCTTCATGCGGACCCCGAAGGCGCGGTGCCTCTTTCTCGGTTCTATGCTATCATTCCGATAGCATCGACTCTGGAGGGAGGTGCCAATGGCTGAGATCCTCGTTCGGGGCCTCGATCAGAAGACAGTCAAGCGTCTGAAGGAGCGGGCGAGAATCAGCGGACGGTCGCTGCAGCAGGAGGTCAAGGACATCCTCGAGCGCGCGGCGACGACCCTCACCATGGGGGAAGCGCGACGGCTGTCCGAGACGTGGCACCGGCGCCTGGCGGGGCGGTCGTTCTCCGACAGCGCGGAGCTGATCCGGGAGGACCGGGACTCGCGGTGACCCGGGTTGTCGTCGATGCCAGCGTCGCCCTGAAGTGGTTCGTCCCCGAGGAGCTGTCTACCGATGCCCGGGTGTTCCTCGCGGCCGAGTACGAGCTTCTGGCCCCGGACCTCCTCTGGGCCGAGCTAGCAAATGCCCTGTGGAAGAAGCATCGCCGGCGAGAGCTCGACCCGAGGACTGCCGGCCGGCTTCTTCGCGACTTCTCACGGGTGCCGATCGAGTTCCACGCCACCGAGCAGTGGGCCGAGCCGGCGCTTGAACTGGCTCTCCGGCACGGTGTGACGGTCCACGACGGCCTCTACCTCGCGCTGGCAGCCGGGTACGGGTGCCGTGTCGTGACCGCTGATCGGCGGCTCCACGAAGCCTGCCAAGGGGGAGCACTCGGGCAGGTCGTGAGCTGGGTGCGAGACATCCGGTGAGCGCCGCCCTGGGGGACCCCGCTTTGAGGGCCACCCTCCAGATCGCTGGAGGGGCGCCACAGATGGACGATGGCCAATCCTACGTGATGCGTTCGCGCGGGACGGAGTAGAGCCGGGCCACCGTGTCCGGGGTGAGAGCCCCGCTCCGCTTGACCAGCTCGTAGCTCGCGCGGTCGCGGAAGATCACATCGAAGGTGATCTGGTCCACCCCGGCGTTCTTGCTCCGGATGGTCTTGGCCAGCTCGACCAGCGGCTTCGTCCTCACCCGCCCACCACCTCGTCCATCATCAGCGCGGCAGTGCCGGCGGTCCCCTTCACCTCCGGGAGGCGCGCGTAGAAGAGGTTCCGGGTCCCGAGGGTGCAGATGACCTCGGCGTCCTCCCACCGGGGCGCGACCGCCTCCACGACCAGGCACAGCTCTCGCGACGCGGCCGCGGCGCAACATGCGCGGGCTTCCAGTGCCCCGGCCACGGTCGGCGTCCTCCCGTCCCTGGACTCCCACCCAAACAGGAGTAGAATCGGGGACGACAACCCCAACGAGGAGGGTCACCATGGCGAAGGTACTCCGATGCGGCGACCTGATGCCGGGCTGTAAGGCGGTCATCGAAGGCAAGGACGTGGCGGAGGTCATGGCGAAGGGAGCCGAGCACGCGAAGACGGCTCATGGGATGACCACGATTCCGCCCGATGTTGCCAAGAAGGTGCAGGCCGCGATCAAGGACAAGTAGGTTCACGCGACGGAGTCCTGGTTGAATCCACGGGCGTCGAGGTCACCTCGGCGGGAGGAAGCGGGGCGGAGTCGTGTGAACCTCCTCGGCTCTGCGCGACCTCCGCCGCCGCTACGCGGGCATACTCAGGTCGTAGATCTGACGGATCGACGGCAGGGCGGCCAGGCTGGCGAGCCCTCCATGATGGTCAGCGCGATCAGCCACCTCTCATGAGGGGCTGCTCGGGCTTTGAGGAGCCCCCGGCCCTCCCGCCTTCTCGTCCTGGCGTTTCTCTCCGCCGCGAATGAGCCGTTCGAGCCGGTCGAGCGCATCCGCGGTCTTGTCGCGTGCCCCCGCCGTCGTGGCGGCAACGGCGTCGACCTGGCGCCGGAGATCTCCGATGCCGCCGGTTCGGACAAACGCGATGACGGCGAGCACCAGGGCGCTCACGGCAATGATCAGAGTGACAACTTCCATGGTGCTTCCCCCCGAACGCTCGAACCCATGGCGCAGCCTACCGCCAGCGACGCTTTACATCGTTGGCGAACGCCTCGTACTCCCGCACGGGCAGCACTTCCTCGAACTCCAGGAAGTGGGCCATGGGGAGCCCGGCCATGAGAATGCGATCCAGCTCGTCCGGTGACTCCACGTTCAACACGCCGACCACGCGCCGCTGCCCGGCCACCTTGTAAAGTGCCGCGACCTTCCCCGCGGCCTTGGCCCCGAGGGCCGCCTCGGCCTCCTTCTCCCACTGCCTCCACAGTTCGTCGATCGACATGCCGCTGTGGTTGACCCGCACCTTGAAGAAGACCAGCATCGTCACACCCCCTTCGCGGACCGCGTCCGCCTCGAACCCTGTTAGCCGGTCCGACCGGCACTCAAGACCGGCCGCGTCGCGCCCGCTCGCGACAGCGTGGGCGCGGAAGCGCACCCCGCCCGTGAGACGGGCGACGCCCCGACGACCCGGTCCTCAGCGGACCTTCCTGAGCGTCCCGGTGACGGTGCGCAGGACCTTGCCGTCACGC
>CAZDYT010000416.1:0-4324 GCA_964509395.1 uncultured bacterium | reverse complement strand
CCGGCGTCCGCGCACCCAGGAGCCCGTGGGGGCGGAAGAGCGCTCGAAGGGGGGCTTCGCCCCCCTTCCGAGCCTCCCCCCAGGACAGAGGGCGCGGGCAAAGCCCGCGCTCGGAGCGCGTCGATCCAAGCGCGAGGCAGACCGGGAGCCCGGCGGCGTCGGTCACGTCAGAGCTTCTCCGGCGTCCGCTCACCCAGGAGCCCGTGGGGGCGGAAGACCAGGACGAGGATGAGGATCGAGAAGACGATCGCGTTGGTCCACCGCGCGGAGATGTACTGGTCGCTCCACGCCGACAGGAACCCGATCACCAGGCCCCCGAGCGCCGCCCCGGGCATGTTCCCGATCCCGCCCAGCACCGCGGCCGTGAAGGCGCGGAGCCCGGCCTGATAGCCGACCCACCACTGGCCCATGTTGTAGTACAGGCCCTGGATCAGCCCCGCGGCCCCGGCCAGCGCCCCGCCGATGAAGAAGGTCAGGATGATCATCTTCTCGACGTTGATCCCCATGGCCTGGGCGGTTTCCCGGTCCTGGGCCGTCGCGCGCATGGCCTTGCCCCAGGTCGTCCCGGTGAGTAACCGCTGGAGCCCGACCATGAGCGGCACGGTCACCCCGACCACCAGGAAATCCTTCGTCGTGATGAAGAGCTTCGAGTTCCACCCCAACCACTCGTAGAGAACGTCCACGGAGGGAAAGATCTCCGGGTAGGACACGGGCGCGGGCCCTACCCACAGGAGCGCGATGTTCTCCAGCATGAAGGACACGCCGATGGCCGTGATCAGCGGGGAGAGACGCGGCGCCTTACGGAGCGGGCGGTAGGCCAGGCGGTCGATCGTGACGTTGATGAGCCCGGTCGTGAGCATCGTGGCCACGAGGACCAGCGGCAACACGGTCACGAGCTGCCACCCGTACAGGGTCTTCGCCATCCCGATGAGGGCGAAGTAGCTCAGCGAGATGAAGAGCCCCAGCATGAACACGTCGCCGTGGGCGAAGTTGATCAGCTCGATGATCCCGTAGACCATCGTGTAGCCGAGGGCGACCAGGGCAAAGACGGCGCCGCGGGTCAGACCGTTGATGGTCTGCTGGGTGAGGACCTCGTACCACTCCATTAAACTCGGAGGGGGGCTCCGCCCCACTTCCGAACCTCCCCCGAACTTGCGCGGCCAAAGGCCGCGCTCGCAGCGCTTCGACCAGGAGCGCGCAGACTGTCGAGGGGATTCGGCATCAGTCAGGTCGCGGAGCAGCGGGGAGGGCCGCTCGGTCCCGGCCGGCGGCCCTCCCCACCCGGGGTTACTCGAGGATGGTCTCGAACTCGAACTTGCAGCCGATCGGGTTGTCGGCCTTCACCACCTTGAAGCCGGACATCGTCTCGATGGTCGTGTCGCCGTTCTCGTCGAAGCTAAACCTCCCGTTGAGGCCGTCGAAGTTCTTGGTGTTGGCGACCGCCTGGCGGACCGCCTCTCGCTTCTCCGTGATGTTCTTGGCCTTGTCGATCTGCGGGGCCGCCCGCTTGATGCCGTCGATGGCGACGCGCGTGGCCTCGACCGCGTAAAGCGCGTACGAGGTCGGCTCCTTGCCGAACTTCTTCTTGTAGTTCTCGTACGTCGTGGCCCCGATCCCCTTCATCTTCTCGAAGGGAAGGCTCCCGAACGTCATCCGGAAGTCCACGGCGAGGACCGCGTCGCACGTGGCCGCCTTCAGGAGCTCGTCCTCGTACAGGCCGTCCGGCCCCATGTACTTCACGCCCCGGGCAGCGACCAGGCCGAGGTCCTTCATCTGGCGGATGACGAGCTGGGCGCCGGTCTCGATGACGGCCGCCTGGTACACAAGGTCGGCCCCGGAGGCCTTGATCTTGGTGAGGACCGGCTTCTGGTCGGGCTGCTTCCAGTCGATCCCTTCGTTCGCGGCTACCTGGAGGCCGATCTTCTTGGCCGCCACCTCGAAGACGTCGGCGATCCCCTTCCCGTACAGCTCCTGGTCGTTCAGGATGTAGACCTTCTTGTGTCCGCGTTGCTTCGCCCACTTGGCGCCGACGGCGCCCTGGATGTCGTCCGCCGGGTTCGGACGGAAGTAGTTCACGAAGCCCATCGGCCGATAGATCTCGGGCTCCCCGGGCGCCGCCCCCCGCTTCTTCGTCAGGCCGGGGTACGTGTTCGCGGGCGTGATCTGGGTCATGTGGGCGCGGTTGTTGATCGGAATCGAGACCTTCGCCGCGCCCGAGTTGTAGGTCGCGATGTAGACGATGGCCAGGGGGTCGGCGACAGCCTTGTTCGCGTTCTCGGCCTCGACCGCGCCGTCCCACTTGCCGGTCTGCGGAGACGCATCGTCCAGATTGATCACCTCGATGCAGTGGCCGGCGACGACGCCGCCGACCTCCGACACCGCCAGGTCCACCCCGTTCTTCATCCCCGTGCCTTCAGGGATCATCGCTCCCTGCATCGGCCACGACGTGTAGAAGCGGAGCTTCCCCTTCGGGCACTGCTGGGCGTCCGCGGGCGCCACCAGCGCGACCACGAACACCGCCAGACACGCGATCCCGAGCCACTTCCAACCTCGCATAACCGGTTTCCTCCTTACGCGGGTTCAGGACGGACCGACCATCCCGGGCCGGTGAGCCCGGGCTTCCCTCGGGGAAAGATCACCCCCTCTTGGTAAACGCTGTGGGCAGGCCTGGGACGCATGGAACCGATCGGGAATCCAAGTGCCTGGTACCCTACTATTTCGCCCCGGCAGTGTCAAGGCGGGGTCGGCCGCCCGGCGGGGGGCCTTCGGAGGAGGGCGCGGGCTCCCTCCGACGGCCCTCCGGGGTCCGGCTGCCTGCTCGCCGGGTACGCGGTTCGCGTGAAACCGGCAGGCCAGGCCGGGGGTGTTCCCTTCAGCGCACGGCCCGGGCCCGGCTCCCCGGATACCTTCGAGACATCCGTCGCTCGCCGGAGCCTGCCCGGAAGCCGTCGCGTATTGAACCATGCTTCGTCGCGTGATAGAAAACGTAAAGACACGGCACCCGGGGAGGGATCCGGTGCAATTCGCAGTTTACCTTCCCACGTACGCGTGGCCGGGCCTCACCTTCGATCAGGCGGCGTACGTCAGGCCGCGACCCTGACACGCTGCGGTACGGGCACTACAACTTCGCTCACCTGGTGGGTACCGACGATCGTGAGGAAGCGTTACGCCTTCAACGCCCGTTCTTCGAGCGTGTCATGGGGGCGCACCGCTCGTTCACGCAACTCCAGGAGCCGTCCTTCCTCGGCACGACGCGCGACATCGTGGAGCGCATCGTCGATCTGGAGCGCGCCGGCATTCAGTACCTGGTCCTGGCGACCCTCGATTACGATCTCGAGCAGCTCGAGCGCTTCGCCAGCACGATCGTTTCCCACTTCCGGCGCGGAGCCGGGCCTCGCTGATGACCGGCCCACCCGGACGACTGAGGGGCTTAGGCCAACAGGAGTTTTTCAACCGCGCCTGGTTGTCCCAGGCGCCCCACGCCCGGAAAGGAGCACGCGTTCATGGAGATCGAGCGGGAGCTGGCGCAGATGGGGATCGAGCTTCCCGGCTTCGGCGGGACGACCTACTATGGGGCCTCCTACGGAAAGATGAAGCCCTACCACCGGACAGGTCACCTCCTGTTCCTCTCGGGTCACATCCCGGAGAAGAACGGTCAGATCCTCCATCCGGGGCGGCTGGGGCAGAACCTGACCGTCGAGCAGGGATACGAGGCGGCGCGCCTCACCGGCATCAATTGCCTCGCGGGGCTCAAGCAGGCCGTGGGCGACCTGGATCACGTGGTGGCCATCGTTCGCACGCTGAACTTCGTCGTGTGCACTCCCGAGTTCTACGACGTCCACAAGGTGTCGAGCGGCCTCACGGATCTCCTGGCAGAAGTCTTCGGGCCAGAGAGAGGGATCGGTGGCCGGGCCACGATCGGCGTCATGAGCCTGGCGAGGAACAACTGTTTCGAAACCTGGCTCACCGCGGAGGTCCGCTGACCTCACGCGGCAGGAACGAAGACGACCGATTGGTCTCTCACGAGGCCCGGCCGGCGCCGGCCAACGACTCTAACCGGGATCATTCACCAACGCACCCCGAAGCGGGCGGGTGACGCGGCGAACGGGCGCCCACGGCGCCCGCAGCGGCGTGATACACCGCCACGCTGTCTCCACGCGCGGCGCTCCGGACGGCCGCACTCACCGCCACGCTCTGCCGCCGCGAGGACGCCGGTGGGCTGTTCGCCGCGGCAGGACCCGCCCCGCTTCGGGCACCGATTCGCGAATGATGCGCACTAGTAGTCCGCTTGTTCGCCCACAGTCTGCACGAACGTGTCAGGGTT
>CAZDYT010000415.1:0-4327 GCA_964509395.1 uncultured bacterium | reverse complement strand
TTCGCCGGCAAGGTCGGCACCGGGTTCTCGGCCCGGCAGCGCGCGGAGCTCCGGCGAATGCTCGCCCGCGCCGCGACGCCGACGCCGCGGGTCCGGGGCGCGCCCGCGATGCCCGGCGCGACCTGGGTCGAGCCCCGGCTCGTCGCCCAGGTGCGGTTCGTCGAGTGGACCGCGGACGGGAAGCTCCGTCACCCGTCGTTCCTGGGCCTCCGAATCGACAAGACGCCCGTGGAGTGTGTCCGGGAAGTGCCGGCCGCCCCCGAGGCGCCCGATGCCGCGGAAGCCTCCGCCAGGGCGCCGTCGCGCTCCGATGCGCGGGAGGGCGCGACGCGGCCTGCCGGCCGGAGCCCGGCGCCGCCCGTCGTCCGGGTCACGCTCACGCACCCGGATCGCGTCCTGTACCCCAGAGACGGCATCACCAAGCAGGACGTGGCCGACTACTATGCCGCGGTCGCGGAGCCGCTGCTGCGCGCGCTCGCGGACCGTCCCCTGGCGCTCGAGCACTGGAACGACGGGATCGACGAGCCGTCCTGGTTCCAACAGCACATCGGGAAGGACGCCGCGCCGTGGATGCGGCTCGCGGAGACGCCGACGCGGACCCGCCGCCGCGTCGTGCGGCATCTCGTCGCGGACCGGCCCGAGGCGCTCCGCTGGCTCGCGCAGCGCGCCGTCCTCACGCTCCACATGTGGTCGTCGCGCGCCCCGGCCCTGGAGTCGCCCGACTGGGTGGTCTTCGACCTCGACCCGGCGGAGGGGCGGGGGATCGAGCAGGCGATCGAGCCGGCGCTGGTCCTCCGCAGTCTGTTCGAGCGCCTCTCGCTGCCGAGCGTGCCCAAGACGTCCGGCCGGCGGGGGCTCCACGTGCTGATCCCGCTCCGGCCGGGGCACCGCCACGACCAGGCGGCGGAGTTTGCGAGGCACATCGCCGCGGCGCTCGCCCGGGCGCTCCCGGAGGCGACCATCGAGCGCGAGAAGGCCAAGCGGCGAGGCCGGCTCTTTGTGGACTGCGGCCAGAACGGCTACGGCAAGACGGTGGTCGCCCCGTACTCGTTGCGGGCCCGGGACGGGGCGCCGGTGTCGGCGCCGCTCGACTGGAGCGAGGTCACGCGGAAGCTCGACCCCTCCCGCTACACGCTGCGGACGATGCCGCGGCGGCTCGACCGGATGGGCGACCTCTTCGCGGCGGCCCTCCGGGCGGGCGCGCGCCTGCCCGTGCTCGGTTCCGAGTAGAATACCTCCGCGAGCCGAACGAGCGCTGCACGGGCGCGGGGAGGGGAGCGAGGTGGGCCACGCCGAGGGAGCGTCGGCAATGAGACGTCCCGGGCCGATACGCGTCGCGCTGGGTCGTCCTCGGGCCTCGCCACGCCTCAACGTATGCGGCATACGCCTCGGCGTGGCTCGGGCCTGCGTCCTACCAGCGCTCGCGTCTCGGCCCGGGACCCTGCCCGGGACCACTGCTCTCGCGTACCGGAGGGTAGCCCAGTGAGCCGGGAGCCGCTGCCCGGGCTCCCGCGGGCCCTCATCGGCATGGTCCATGTCCTACCGCTCCCGGGGAGCCCGCGCTGGGACGGCTCGCTGGAGGCCGTCCTGCAGCGCGCGGTGAGAGACGCGCGGGCGCTCGTCGCCGGCGGCTTCCACGCCTGTCTCGTCGAGAACTACGGGGACGCGCCCTTCACCCCGGGGCGCGTGGACCCCGCGACGGTCGCCGCCATGGCCGTCGTCGTGGCCGAGGTGCGGCGCGCCGTCGGGTGCCCCGTCGGGGTGAACGTCTTGAAGAACGATGCCCAGGCGGCGCTGGCCGTGGCGGCCGCCACCGGCGCGGCGTTCATCCGGGTGAACGTCCACGTGGGGGCGGTGGTCGCCGACCAGGGGCTCATCCAGGGCGACGCGTACACGACCCTCCGCTACCGGCGGCTCCTCGGCACCGCCACGCGCCTCTTCGTGGACGTCGGCGGGAAACACGCCGTGCCCCTCGCGCCCGTGGAGCTGGAGCAGGTCGCCCGGGACGCGGCCGAGCGGGCGCTCGCGGACGCCCTCGTCGTCTCCGGGCCGGCGACGGGTGAGCCGACGTCGCCCGGCGACGTCAAGCGCGTGCGCGCGGTGGTCCCCGATCGGCCGCTGCTGGTCGGCTCCGGGGTCACGCCCGAGACCATCGGCCAGCTCCTCACGCTCGCCGACGGCGTCATCGTCGGCACGTGGCTCAAACGCGACGGCCGGACGGCGAACCCCGTGGACCCGGACCGGGTGGCGGCGCTGGCCCGCGCCGCGGCCCGCGTCGGGGGCGCGTAGGGCGCGCCGGGAGGGCGCAGGATGCAGCGGCAGAACATCGCGAGCGGGACGCGCTGGGAGCCGATCGTGGGGTACTCGCGGGCCGTGCGGGTCGGCGCCGGGGTCCACGTCTCCGGGACCACGGCCACGGACGCGGCTGGGACCATCGTCGGCCGCGGGGACCCGTACGCGCAGACCGTCCAGATTCTGCGAAACATCGAGACCGCCCTCCGCGCGGCCGGCGCGAGCCTGGCGGACGTGGTCCGGACGCGGATCTACGTCACGAACATCGACGACTGGGAGAAGGTCGGCCGGGCGCACGGCGAGGTCTTTGGCGCGATCCGCCCCGCGACGAGCATGGTCGAGGTGCGCCGGCTGATCGCGCCGGAGATCCTCGTGGAGATCGAGGCGGATGCCGTGGTGGTCGAGGCGCGCTGATCCTTCGGCGAGGGGCCGAGCCCGTCCCCGAAGCCTCGGCAGGACGTCGGAACACGGAGGCCCGATGACGAAGACCGGTCAGCGTGCTTCGGGGGTAGGCGCTGCGACGGGCATCCACCCGGTTTTCGCCGTCGCGCGGATGGCATCCATCACGCGCTGCACGGCGAGGCCGTCCCGGAACGTGGCGGCGGGCGCGATCGGACCTTGGTCGAGGATCGCCGTCACCAGGTGGTCGACGAGCCGGATGAACGAGAGGCCCCAGAGCGGGCCGTAGTTCATCCCGGGCGGGGGCGACAGGGGTTCCGGCTCGGTCAGCTCCTCGAGGTCCCGGTCTCGCCGGGCGCCCCAGAGCCGCTCCGCGTCGTCCAGTACGAGCGTCCCCTCGTCCCCCCATATCTCGAGACGCGGGCCCCGCGCGTGCGCCGTCACGGCGGAGAGAAGCACCGTGGCGACGGCGCCCGAGGCGAACCGCAGCGAGAACGTCGTGAAGTCGTCGGCCGTCACCGGACGGTGGCCGCCGCGGTCCGGGTCCGGGCGCTCCTTGATGTAGACCTCGGCCGTGCCGGCGGCGCTCTCGATCTCGCCGAGCCAGTAGCGGAGAAGGTCGATCTGGTGCGAGCCCAGGGCGCCGAGGAGCCCACCCCCGCGGTCTTCGTCGGCCCACCAGGTCCAGGGCCGGGTCGGGTCCGCGCGCCCAGGGCCGACCTGGGTGACCAGGACATGCCGGGGTTGCCCGACGAACCCCTCGGCGATCAGGGCCTTGACCTTCCGCCGGTTCGGGTTGAATCGGAGCTCGTGGTCGATGACGTGGGCCACCCGCGCGCGCTCGGCCGCGGCCAGCATGTCGGCCGCCTCGGCGACGGAGCGGGCCATCGGCTTCTCGCACAGCACGTGCCGCTTGGCGGCGAGCGCCGCCATCGTCATGGGGTGGTGCAGGTGCGTCGGCGTCGTGATGCTCACCAGGTCGAGGTCGGCCGCCGCGAGGTTCCCGGACGCGTCGAAGGCGTGCGGGATCCCGAAGGCGTCGGCGACCTTCCGCGCCTTGCCCGGCTGGCCGCTCGCCACGGCGACGACTTCGACGCGCGGGTGGGCGCGAAAGGCGGGGATCTGCACGGTCGTCCCGAACCCCGTTCCGACCACGCCGACGCGGAGCTTCGTCGCCATCACCACACCTCGTCGCCGGCCGGGGCCGCCTCGTCGAACCTCACGTCGGCCAGGGGCTCCCGCTGCGGCTGCCGCGGCTCCTGACAGAGCCGGGTTTCGATCGCCGTGGCCGTCACGCCCGTCCCTTGCTCTCCGCTTCGGCGAGCGCAGCGAGGATCTCCGCCCCGAACGTCTGGGTGCGCCAGCGGCGGAGCCCCGCCACGGCCGCCAGGGCACCGGCGTCCCGCGGGGGTTCGGCGGCGAGCGTCTCGATGAGCCGTTGGGGCAGGAGGACGCCCGGGTCGAGCCCCGTATGCTCCGCCGCGACGGCGCGCCACCGCCGCAGGGCCTGCGCGCGACTCTGGACGGTCGGCGAGACAAAGGGTCGCTGGGCCCGAGCCGCGCGGGGGGCCGTCGCCACCGGCTCCGTGAGTCCGCGGGCGACCGCGTCCAGGATGCCATCGCCGTAGCGCTCGAC
>CAZDYT010000414.1:2151-4333 GCA_964509395.1 uncultured bacterium | reverse complement strand
CGGGCCTGGCGACCGCGTGGAAGAACACGACGCCCACGAGCTGGACCTTCACACTTCGGCCGGGCGTCCGCTTCCACAACGGGGACCCGTGCACCTCGGCCGACGTGAAGTTCTCCCTCGAGCGGACCTACGACCCCAACGTGAAGACGATGGTCTCGAGCGTCTTCACCACCATCGACCGGATCGAGGCGCCCGACCCGCAGACCGTCGTCTTCCACAGCAAGAAGCCGGATCCCCTGCTCCCCGCCCGCCTCGGCTTCTACGGCGGCCAGATCGTGCCCAAGACGTACGTGGAGCGGGTCGGCGGCGACGCCTTCAACGCCAAGCCGGTCGGGACCGGCCCGGTGCGGTTTGTGTCGTGGACCAAGGACGACAAGCTCGCGCTGGAGGCGAACCCCGACTACTGGGGCGGGAAGATCGACGTGGACCGCGTCGTCGTCCGTCCGGTGCCGGAGACGGCGCCGCGCGTGGCCGGGCTGCTGAAGGGCGAGTTCGACGCGATCACCCAGCTCACCCCCGATCACTGGGACCGGGTCAATCAGAGCCCGACGACGAGGGGAGCCTCGGCCCTCTACGCCGGGCTATACGTCCTCGGCACCAACTCCAAGGTGGCGCCGCTCAACAACTGGACGCTCAAGAAGGCGATGCAGCTCGGCGTCGACCGGGAGGCGATCGTCAAGGATCTCTGGCGCGGCCGCGGGGTCATCCCCAGCGGGCCGATCGCCAAGGGCGACAACCACTTCGACACGGGCCTGCCGGCGCTGAAATACGACCCCAAGGCGGCTCGGGACCTGGTCAAGAAGTCCGGCTACAAGGGCGAGCCGATCCACCTGGAGACCACGGTCGGCCTGCTCGCCAACGACAAGGCGATGTCCGAGGTGATCGCGGCGATGTGGAAGGACATCGGGATCAACGTCGTCGTCGAGGTCATCGAGTTCTCGGTCCGCGCCCAGAAGAACCGGGAGCGGACGTTCAAGGGACTGTGGTGGTCGGACCCCACCTCGACCCTGGCCGACCCCGACGGGATGATGTGGCGGCTCCTGGGGCCGGGCGGGCCCCAGGACTACTGGCGGCACCCCGAGTTCGACGAGCTGGGGAACGCCGCGCGCTTCAGCCTGGACGAGAAGTTCAGGGGCGAGGCCTACCGGAAGATGACCAAGATCTTCCTCGAGCACAACCCGTGGATCGTCATCCTCCAGCCGGACGAGGACTACGGGCTCCAGAAGTACGTCGAGTTCACCCCGAACCCGAACCAGCAGTTCGAGATCCGGCGCTTCAACTTCCGGATGCGGCGCGCCTAGCGCCGCCGTGCGATGCCGGCCCCGGGGCCTCACCCGGGGCCGGCCGCGCCGCCTCCCATGCGCGGCTTCGGCGGCTTCCTCCTCTACCGGCTGTTCCGGACGCTCATCGCCCTCTGGCTGGTCTCGACGGTGGTCTTCGTCGTCATGCGCCTCTCGGGCGACCCCGTGCCGCTCTTGCTCCCGCCCGACGCCCCGATCGCCGAGATGGAGCGCGTCCGGCGCGACCTCGGGCTCGACCGGCCGCTGCCGGTCCAGTACGCCGTGTTCCTGCGGAACGTCGTCCGCGCGGACTTCGGGCGCTCGATCCACTTCCACCAGGCGGCGATGGAGGTGGCGCTCTCCTACCTCCCGGCCACATTCGAGCTGGGCCTGGCTGCGTTCCTCATCGCCGTCGTCGTGGCGTTTCCCGTGGGCGTGCTTTCCGCGGTCCGTCGAAACTCGGCGCTCGACCACGCCGCCATGGGGTTGGCGCTGGTCGGGCAGTCTGCGCCCACGTTCTTCATCGGCATTCTCCTCATCCTGGTTTTCTCGCTGCGGCTGGACCTGTTCCCGACCGCTGGCCGCGGCGACTGGCAGCACCTCGTCCTCCCGGCCCTGACTCTGGGCGCGTTCGCCATGGCGTCGATCGCTCGCATCACGCGCTCCGCCGTGCTCGAGGTCCAGCGCGCCGACTACATCCGGACGGCGCGCGCCAAGGGGGTCGGGGAGTCCCTCGTGGTGGCCAAGCACACGCTCAAGAACGCCGCGCTCCCGATCCTGACGATCACGGGCCTCCAGTTCGGGACCCTGCTCGGGGGCGCCGTGGTGACCGAAACGGTCTTCTCGTGGCCGGGCCTGGGGCGGCTCGCGATCCAGTCCATCTACAACCGCGACTACCCGGT
>CAZDYT010000414.1:0-2141 GCA_964509395.1 uncultured bacterium | reverse complement strand
CATCGCCGCCGTGCTCTTCATCCTCATCAATCTCAGCTTGGACGTTCTCTACGGCGTCTTGGATCCGCGCGCTCGGGAAGCCACAGCGTGAGCGGCCCGCTAGCTCGGCGGGATGGAATGCCCGTGTTCGGAACCCCGGAGGCCGCGGCGTGAGCCAGCCAGCGGTGGCCACCGGGACGCTCGCCGACGCGCAGGCGCTGCCCTCGCGTGCCCCCGCGCGCCGGCGCCGGGTCCCGTGGCTGATCGTCGCGGCCGGCCTCTTCGTCGGCGTGCTGGTCGTCATTGCCGCTGCGGCGCAGTACCTCGCGCCCCACGACCCCGAGCGCGGCTCGCTCCGGGCGCGGCTCGCCCCGCCGACCCTCCAGGCCGTGGACGGCAAGGCCCACCCGCTCGGGACCGACCACCTGGGCCGCGACGTCCTCTCCCGGGTCATCTACGGCACTCGGGTCTCTCTGACCGTGGGCTTCGCGGCGGTCGCCGTCGGCGGCGCGGTCGGCGGGGCGCTGGGGCTGATCGCCGGCTTCCAGGGCGGGTGGCTCGACGAGGTCATCATGACGGTGGCCGACGCCCAGCTCGCGTTCCCGTTCATCCTGCTCGCGATCGGGATCATCGCGGTCCTCGGGCCGTCGTTCCCGAACCTCATCGTCGTGGTGGGCCTGTCGGGGTGGGTGACCTACGCGCGGGTCCTGCGCGCCCAGGTGCTCACCCTGCGGCGGCGGGAGTTCGTGGACGCGATCCGGGGGCTCGGCGGGTCCATCCCGCGCGTCCTCCTGCGCCACATCCTGCCCAACGTCGCGTCGACGCTCATGGTCATCGCGACGCTCGAGCTGGCGCGGGCCATCGTCCTCGAGGCGA
Source organism: uncultured bacterium (assembly GCA_964509395.1). Classification (GTDB taxonomy): domain Bacteria; phylum Methylomirabilota; class Methylomirabilia; order Rokubacteriales; family DASRDR01; genus CAZDYT01. Next base: position 1,286 of record CAZDYT010000414.1, on the reverse strand, counting down.
CGCTCTCGTTCCTCGGGCTCGGTATCCAGCCCCCGACACCGTCCTGGGGCGGCATGATCCAGGAGGGGCGCGAATACCTCGACACCGCGTGGTGGATCTCGGTCTTTCCCGGCGCCGTGCTCATGTTCACCTCCCTCGTGGTGAGCCGCACGGGCGACTGGCTGCGCGACGTCCTCGACCCCACCCTGCGCGGCGAGTAGGCATGAGATTGACAGGCGCGCGGCGCCGTGGTTTTCTGGCATCGCTCGGAGGATCGTGATGTCGTTCCTGGTCCCGTGCCCGCAGTGCGGGCCCCGCGACGTCTACGAGTTCCGCTGGGGCGGAGCGCGGACGCAGCGGCCGACGCCCGATTCGCCCCGGGAGGTCTGGGTCGGCTACCTCTATCTTCGCGACAATCCCGCGGGACGCCTGGAGGAGTGGTGGTATCACCGGATGGGCTGCCGGCGCTGGTTCCTCGCCGTGCGCGACACCCGCACGAACGAGGTGGTCCAGACGTTGTGGCCGCCCCGGGTCACGGAGGCGGTGGAGAGCGCACCCCCGCAGGGGCTCGGGCCGTGAGCGCGGATCGACTCCCGTTGCATTCCGCCCAGCGTCCGGACCGCTCGCGCCCGCTCACCTTCACGTTCGCGGGCCGGGCGGTGTCCGCGTTCGAGGGCGACACCGTGGGTTCGGCTCTCTACGCCGCGGGCATGCGGATCTTCAGCCGCAGCTTCAAGTACCACCGGCCGCGCGGACTTCTCTGCTGCGCGGGCCGTTGCCCGAACTGCCTCGTGAACGTGGATGGCATCCCCAACGTGCGGGCATGCACCGAACCGGTCCGTGACGGGATGCGGGTGCGCGCCCAGCACGCCTGGCCGTCCCTCGAGCACGACGTCTTCGCCGTCTTCGACCGGCTTCACCGGCTCTTGCCGGTCGGGTTCTACTACAAGACCTTCATCCACCCGCGCCGGCTCTGGCCGACCTATGAATACGTGCTCAGGCACCTGGCCGGACTGGGCGAGCTCGCGGGCCCGGGCGAGCCGCCCGGCGAGTACGAGCGCGAGCACCTCTTCGCGGACGTGGCCGTGGTGGGCGGGGGCGCTGCGGGGATGGCGGCGGCGCTCGAGGCCGCGCGCACGGGCGCGAGCGTGGCGTTGATCGACGCGGAGCCGCAGCTCGGTGGCACGCTCCTCGTCCGGACGCGGCCTCCCGCCGACGGCGAGTTCCGCGGGCGTGCCGGGTGGGAAGTGGCCGCCAGCCTGGCCGCCCTGCCGTCGATCCGTCAGATCTACGACCTGAGTATGCCC
>CAZDYT010000413.1:0-4333 GCA_964509395.1 uncultured bacterium | reverse complement strand
GTCGTGCGCGAGCTCAACGTGGTCGCGGAGGACGTCCGGTTCGGCCTGCCCCACGAGCTCATCGAGATCGCTCGCGAGTCCGGCAAGCTCGTCGCCTCACCTCCCCGCGACGCGTAGCGCGTCCACGACGCGCTGCACCTCGTGATGCTCACGGCGAAGCGCCTTTCTGTGCGGTCGAACCGCTCCGCGCACCACCGCACGAGTCGGCTTTGAGCTTCCCTGGAGGAGCCGAACCATGAAGCTTGCGGGACGGGTTGCCATCGTCACGGGCTCGAGCATGGGGATCGGCGAAGCCATCGCCGCCGCGTTTCTCCGCGAAGGCGGCCGCGTGGTCGTGAACTCCCGCGATCCGAAGCGGGCCGACGAGGCCGCTCGTCGGCTGGCGAAGGTCGCCGAGGGAGACGGTCGGACCGTGGCGCTCGCGGCCGACGTCTCGACGCGCGCGGGGGTGGACCGACTCGTGGACGGCGCCGTTGGACGCTGGGGGCGGCTCGACATCATGGTGAACAACGCCGGCACGTCCATGATCACGCCCTCGGTCGAGCTGGCCGAGGCCGACTGGCGCCGCACGATCGATCTCAACCTGACCGGCGCGTTCCTCGGGTGCCAGGCAGCGGCGCGCGCGATGCTGTCCCGGCGCTCCGGGTCGATCATCAACATCGGCTCGATCCTCGGCCAGGTGGGCCTGCCGAAGCGTGCCGCGTACTGCGCCTCGAAGCACGGGCTGATCGGGCTGACGAAAGTCCTCGGTGTCGAGTGGGGTCGACTGGGCGTCCGGGTGAACTGCATCAACCCCGGGTACATCAAGACGGCCATGGATGTGCACGACCAGACGGTGGGCGACTACGCCGATGCGGACATCACCCGGCGCACGCCGGCGGGACGGTTCGGCTCGGTCGAGGAGGTCGCCGCGGCCGCCGTCTGGCTCGCGTCGGATGACGCGGCCTACGTGACCGGCACGAGCGTGGACGTGGACGGCGGCTGGCTGGCCTACGGAGGTTGGGGGAATTATTAAATCGGCGTCGAACGGATCGGCCCTGCCTCCCCCAAGGAGGAACCGATGCAGGTGGTGAGTAGGCGATGAGCGCAGTGCAGGAAGCTTCCGTCGTCGTGGTCGGCGGGGGCATCTGGGGATGCTCGATCGCCTACCACCTGGCTCGGGCTGGCGTGACCGACGTGGTCGTGCTCGAGCGCCGCGAGCTCGCCTGCGGCAACACCCCGCAGGCCGCGGGCCTCGTCGGTCAGCTCCGCTCGACCGAGCTGATGTGTCGGTCGATCCAGGAGGTGGTCCGACGGCTCCTCGCGTGGGAGCGCGAGCACGGCGAGGAGTGCGGGTTCCGGCAGGTCGGCAGCCTCAAGCTGGCGCTGACGGACGCTCGCGTGCGCGAGCTCGAACATCACGTGGCGCAGGCGAGGGCGTGGGGCCTGGAGGTCGAGCCGGTCTCGCCGAAGGCGGCGCAGGCGTGGGTGCCGTTCCTCCGCCCCGACGCCATCAAGGGAGCCGCGTGGATCCCCCGGGACGGCTACGTCGAGCCCTACACGCTCGCCATGGCCATCGCCCGCGCCGCGCGCAAGCTCGGCGTCCGGTTCGAGACCCAGCGCGCTGTTACCGCCATCACGGTGGACCGCGGGGGGGTGCGCGGCGTGGAGACACCGGGCGGCTCGCTGACGGCGCCGCGGGTGATCGTCGCCGCGGGTCCCTGGGTCGAGCGCGTCGGGGAGGCCCTCGGCCTCGCCTTCGACACCGTGCCGCTCCGGCACCAGCACTGGACGACGGCGCCGATGGCAGCAGTGCCCCGGGACCTCCCGGTCGTCCGGATCCCCGATGCCTCCGTCTACATCCGGCCGGAGGTGGGCGGGCTCATGCTGGGCGGGTTCGAGGCGCGGCCGAAGGCCTTCCGCATGGCGGACCTCCCGCTGACGTTCGAGATCGAGCACACCGAGAAGGACCTCGGGGTGCTGGAGGAGCTGGGGGCGGGGCTCACGGAGATCTTTCCGCTCCTCGGGAGCGCGCCGGTTCTCAAAGGGTGCGCCGGGCTCCCCACATTCACGCCGGACGGCCAGTACCTGCTCGGCGAGGCGCCGACGGTCCCGGGCCTCTATGTGGCCGCGGGGTGTAACGCGATCGGGATCGCCGGGTCGCTCCTGATCGGCGAGTGGATGAGCGAGCTGGTGCTGGAGGGGCGGACCCGCGCGGACACCCGGACGCAGTCCGTCACGCGGTTCGGGTCGCGCTATGCGAGCCGGCGGCGCCTTCGAGAGGCCTGCGAGTCGATCTACGCGAACTTCTACAGCCTCGACAAGGGCGCGTTTTGAATGGCGGATGGGCCGGACTTTGTTCGCTGCGTCCGGCCCTGGGGTATCATGAGAAATCGCCTGCGCCCACACCCGCGCATGGGAGCCACCGAATGCACCTCGTGACGTACCTGACGGGCCGGACGTCCCGCCTCGGCGGCGTCTGGCACGACGCGGTGCTGGACCTCCGGAACCTGTCCGTGGACATGGCCGCCCAGCGCACTGCCCGTCCGGCGCGGGGCTCCGTTCTGCCGCGCACGATGCTCGAGCTGATCGAAGGCGGGCCGGCGGTGTGGACCCGCGCGCAGGACGTCTGGGACTACGGTCGCGCGCTCGTCGATCGGCTGGACCCCGCCGACCTCCGCCGGCGCGGCGTCGCGCGACCGCTCGCGCACACGCAGGTTCTCGCCCCCATCCCGCGCCCCCGGAAGAACATCTTCTGCACGGGCCGCAACTATGCCGAGCACGCGGCGGAGCGCGGGGCCGCGCCGCCCGACCGCCCCGTCTTCTTCACGAAGCCACAGACCGCCGTCGTCGGACCGGGCGCGGCCATCGTCCACCATGCGGCGACTCAGGCGCTCGACTACGAGGTCGAGCTGGCCGTCGTGGTCGGTCGTGGCGGGCGCGACTTCGGGCCCGAGACCGCGCTCGAGCACGTCTTCGGCTACACGGTGCTCAACGACGTGACCGCGCGCGACCTGCAGAAGGCGCACCAGCAGTGGTTCAAGGGGAAGTCCCTCGACACCTTCTGCCCGATGGGTCCGGTGCTGGTGACCAAGGACGAGGTCCCCGACCCACAGGCTCTGGGAATTCGCCTGCGCGTGAACGGCGAGACTCGCCAGGAGGCCAGCACCGCGCAGATGATCTTCGACGTCGCCACGCTCCTGGCGGCGCTCGCCGTCGGCATGACGCTCGAGCCGGGGGACATCCTCACCACCGGCACGCCGTCCGGCGTCGGCGCGGCTGCCGGGGCGTACCTCAAGCCGGGGGATCTGATCGAGGCGGAGATCGACGGGATCGGCTGCCTCACGAACCGCGTCGTCGCGCCGCAGGAGGGCGTGAGCGACCGCTGATCCCCGCATGGAAGAAGGCGCATGCCGGAGCGGCTGACCAAGATCGTTTGCACCCTCGGCCCCGCGTCGATCGCCGAGGGGATCATCGAACAGATGGCGCGAGCCGGGATGGACGTGGCTCGGCTCAACTTCTCGCACGGGACGCAGGTGGAGCACGGCCAAGCCGTCGAGCGGATCCGCTCCGTGGAGGCACGAATCGGCAAGCCGATCGCGATCCTCCAGGACCTGCAGGGACCGAAGATCCGGCTGGGCGCGTTCGAGGGCGGCGGGGTGGTGCTCCGACGGGGCCGGCCGTTCGTCCTGACGACGGCGCCCGTCCAGGGCACGGCGGAGCGGGCCTCGATCTTGTACGAGGGGTTCTCGCGCGATGTCAAGCCCGGGGACCGCGTCCTCATCGACGATGGGCGGATCGCGCTGGAGGTCCAGGAAGCCCAGGGGGAGGACGTTGTCTGCCGGGTCGAGACCGGCGGGGTCGTCCAGGACCACAAGGGGGTCAACCTGCCCCGGACGGCGTTCCGGATGGCGGCGCTGACCGGCAAGGACCGCGAGGATCTCGCCTTCGGCCTGCGCCACGGGGTGGACTACATCGGCGTCTCCTTCGTGCGGTCCGCGGCGGACATCCTCGAGGTGCGGGAGTTCATCAACGAGCATCGCTCGGACGCCCAGGTCGTGGCCAAGCTCGAGCGCCCCGAGGCTCTCGGCCGGCTCGACGAGATCCTCGCGGCGACGAGTGCGGTGATGGTGGCACGCGGCGATCTCGGCGTCGAGATGCCGCTCGAGGAGGTGCCCATCGCCCAGAAGGAGATCATCCGCAAGGCGCGCCTCGCCCGAACGCCGGTCATCACCGCGACGCAGATGCTCGAGTCCATGGTCTCCGCGCTCCGCCCGACGCGCGCCGAGGTCTCCGACGTGGCGAACGCGATTCTCGACGGGACCGACGCGGTGATGCTCTCCGCCGAGTCCGC
>CAZDYT010000412.1:0-4337 GCA_964509395.1 uncultured bacterium | reverse complement strand
GTGGGGCCATCGGTGGAGACACACGAGACGCCGCGGCCACGGTCGTGGCTCCGGTCCCGATCCGGGCTGGTCCTGCTCGCGTTCCTCGGCATCGCGGGATTCTTCCTCGTGGCCGAGCACACCGCGCACGTCCTCGGCGCGCTGCCGTACCTGGTGCTCCTCCTGTGTCCGCTCCTCCACCTCTTCCACGGCAGGCACGGGGGGCACGGCGGCGGCCGCGAGGAGCAGGGGCGGTGAGTGGCGAGGCGCCGGCCTACGGGCTTTGGGCACTGGTGGCGATCAACGTGCTGGTGTTCGCCATCTTCGCGTTCAGCTTCACGCAGCCCCGGACCAGCCGCGACTGGCGCTCGTTCGGGGCGTTCACGGCGTTCCTGGTCGCGCTGTTCGCGGAGATGTACGGCTTCCCGCTCACCATCTACCTCCTGGCCGGCTGGCTGCAGCGGCGGTACCCGGGGCTGGACCTGCTCACGCACGACACCGGGCATCTCTGGGAGACGCTGCTCGGGACGACGAGCGACCCACATCTGAGCCCGCTCCACCTGCTGAGCAAGCTCCTGATCGGCGGGGGCTTCGTCCTCCTCGGCACGGCGTGGCGGGTCCTCTACGCGGCGCAGCAGGCCGGCCAGCTCGCCACGACGGGTCCCTACGCGTGCCTGCGCCATCCCCAGTACCTCGCGTTCATCCTGATCCTGCTGGGCTTTCTCCTCCAGTGGCCGACGCTGCTGACCCTGCTCATGTTCCCCGTCCTCACGTGGATGTACGTCCGGCTCGCCCGGCGCGAGGAGCGCGAGGCCCTGGCCGAGTTCAGTGAGGCGTACGCGCGCTACATGGCGGCCACACCGGCGTTCATCCCCCGCTGGCGCGGGAGAACGCCGCAGCGTGCCTGAGGGCGGGAGCACCGAAACGCGAACCGTGGTCGCTCCGGGACCTGACCGCCGGGACGCAGGCGTGATCCGGGTCGACCTCTATGGCGCACCGGATTGCGGCCTCTGCGACGAGGTCAAGGCGACCCTCCTCCGGGTCCGCCGGGAGATCCCCTTCGAGCTCCACGAGGTCGACATCACGGCCACGCCCGAGCTGGCCGAGACCTACCGGGAGCGGATCCCGCTCGTTTGGATCAATGGCCGGCTGGCGTTCAAGTTCCGGGTCGACGAGGCCGGTCTGCGGTGCCGCCTCCTCCGCGACCGGTGGGCGGCGCGGCTGGCGCGCCTCGTGAGCCCGCGGGTGCGGGAGGCCCCACCGGCCGACTGACAGAATGTCGGCCCGTCCCGCGCGGCAACCGCGGTTCTGCCATGCTGTCGGATTCCCCCCTGCGGCCGCTCCGCGCGGGGGCGGCTAACTCCGCGTCCTCAGACGCCTTCACCGACCGAGCGGTCTGGCGCGACTCTTGCGGGGCAAGGTGGCGGAGGCCAGTGCCATGGCTCGGACCCGAGCGACGTGCGCCCCCGTGAGGCGCCGGTCCGTCCTCACCTGGTTTCTGAAGACCAGCGTCGGGGCCTTCCTCGCCGCGGTGCTCTACCCCGTGACGCGGTAGCTGATCCCGCCGCGAGTCGCCGAGTCCAGCGCGGCGAGCGTCACGCTCGACCTGGCCGCAAGCAGCCTCAAGCCCAACAGCGGGCGGATCGTCAAGTTCGGCACGCGGCCGGCCATCCTGGTCCGGACGCCCAGCGGAGAGATTCGGGCGTTCTCGGCCATCTGCACGCACCTGGCCTGCATCGTCCAGTACCGGGAGGACCTCCAGCACATCTGGTGCGCCTGCCACAACGGCCACTACGACCTGAAGGGCACGAACAGCGCCGGCCCGCCGCCCCGGCCGCTGGAGCCTTACGCCGTCAACGTCCGCGGGGACACGATCGTCGTGAGCCGTCGCCCCCCGCCGAGCGCCCCGGCGTGAACGACCGCGGGGTGCGACGTGGAGCTCAAGCGCGCCATCCCCGAGGCCGTGCGGCTGTCCACCTACATCCCGCATCATCGCCACCTGGGTGACGATCGCCGGCATGGTGATGGAGGCGGTGGTGCCGGACATCCCGAAGGCCCTCGGGGCGTTTGTCCCGGTCGGCTCCGGGCGTGGCGGCATGACGAAACGTCAGGCTCCTGGGCGGGGAGGCCGAGCGTTCGGTCAGATTGTCGGGCGGCAGGGAATCGCGGGTGTGGGCGCGGAGGCCAACGCTCGACGTGTCGCGCGGTTCCAGCCAGCCCCTGCGTGGCCACGCCCTTCCAGCTGGCGGCATGTGGAGGCATGAACCATGGAGGCCTTCCTGCAGAGCTACGGACTCTGGGTACTGTTGGCCGTCGTCTTCGTCGCCATGCACTGGCTCGGCATGGGGTGCGGCAGGGGCCACGACCATGGGAGCGGGAGCCGCCGCGCCGGGCGCGAAGGCGGGGCGGGCGACGCGGAGCACGAGAGGGAGCGCCCGGTAGGGTCGGGCCATCAGGGCCGCGGGTGCCACTGAGCGCGGAGAGCGCCCGGGAAGGACGAAAAGGAGGGCTGCGGGTGCGGCCGGGACCGCCGCGAGACCGAGGACGGGAGGACCAGGCCCTCACCGGGTGGGAGGCCGTGCTGGTACGGCGCCTCCGACAGATGCCGCGGCTGCGCGCCCCCGCCCGGCTCCGGCGCCGGATTCGCGCGGCGCTCGCCGCGCTCGAACGGGAGGCAGTGAGCCATGAACCGGCTGACGATTCGCGGGACGGCGCTGGCGGTCGGGCTGTTCTTTGACATCACGTTTCTGCTGTGCGTTGTGTGGGGGCTCCTCGTGCCGACCAGGTTCGAAACGATGGCCCCGCTGTGGGAGGCCCTGTTCCCCGGATTCACCTGGCTGACCCCCGCCAGCGTCCTGCTCGGGTTGCTCGAGGCGTTCCTATACGGCGTCTACGTGGCGGCAATCTTCGTTCCGCTGTTCAACTCCTTCGAGGGCCGGAGGTCATCGACAGCCCGGCAGCCCTCTGAGGCGACGGTGCCGCGGGAAGCCGTCGCGCATCGCTGAGGCGAATGGACCACAGGGATACCCGCAGTCACACCAGTGATGAAGCGCGCCGCGGGCGAAACACGCCCGGGCAAGAGGAGGAGAGACGACATGAGAACGCGGTGGATCGTCGGGACGAGTCTGGTGCTGCTCCTGGCCGGGGCCGTGCCAGCGTCGGCCCAGATGATGGGCGGCGGCGGGCCGATGGGGATGATGGGCGGCATGGGCATGATGGGCGGGGGCATGCACGAGCCCGCGGGCGCGGGCGGGTGCCCCGGGATGAGCGGCCAGCCGATCGCGTTCAGCGCCGAAGGCCCGTGGATCAGCGTGGCCCTGGCCCACGCCAAGGAGCTCGGGCTCACGGCGGACCAGGTCAAGAGCCTCGACGCGTTGCGCGCGGAGTTCCAGACCGACGCGGCCGGCTGGCTCCAGGGCATTCAGGCGGGTGAGGTCGCGCTCGACGAGCTCCTGGCCCGCACGCCGGTGGCCCTGACCGCCATCGAGGCGAAGGTCAAGGAGATCGCCGGTTTGCGAGCCGAGCTGCGGATCGCGCGGATCAAGACCATCCAGAAGGGCGTGGGGCTGCTCACCGAGGAGCAGCGGCAGAAGCTGTTCGAGACGTCCCGCGCGATGGACCGGATGATGGGCGCGTTCCTCTCCGAGGAGACGCGCGCGACGACCCAGTAGCGCGCAAGAGTTCCCCGGGTGCTCGCCGGCGGCGATGCGCGACGCCAAGGCGGACTGTCGAGGGGGGCGGTGCGAGGCCGCGTCCCCAGCCGTGTCGGGATGGCGGAGGCCGCCGTCGGCAGCATCCGGGGTCTCGGGTCCGATGAGCCAGATCGGCTCGTTCACGTCGGTGCGATGCACGTGCCGGGGCTCCAAACGCGTTCGAAGTCGAGCCGGTGAGCCTCACCACCGGTCGCTGCGCCCGGCCCCTGCCCTGTCCGTCGCGGTGGTGACCAGGTCCGCGCGGACGAAGAATGCAAGCCGCCGCAGGAATGAGCGACGCTCCGGCGACCTGCCGGACCAAGCCAAGGTGCCGAGCGGGGTTCATCATCGTTCTTGAGAGCCCGACAGCCGACGTCCTTCTCCACGAGCGATCAGAGACCGTCTGCCGCCACCCCATCGGAACCAGTCCCAGCGATTCCCGAGAAAGAGGACCGCCAGGATTCCTACGCTGGCCGCGACACCGATTCGCGAGTCCGGCCATCCGAGGACGCTCAGGACCCGCGAGACCAGAGCCAGGACCAAGGGTAAGCGGCATCCACCACGATTGGCCGGTCCAGGTCGCCTCCGCGCTGGTGGGTCCGCTGGATGGTCTAGGTCACCCGGAGGGGGGCTCCGCCCCCCTTCCGGACCTCCCCCGAGGAGGGG
>CAZDYT010000411.1:0-4343 GCA_964509395.1 uncultured bacterium | reverse complement strand
AAGCCCTCGACGGCCAATATGGCCTGATCGCCCAGCGCCAGCTTGTCCAGGACCGCCGTGAGAGGATCCGGCACCACGGCGCGGACGGTGACGTCCCCCCGGGTGATCGCCCCGGCCACCAGGAACGTCCCCGCCTCCACCCGGTCCGGGATGATCCGATGGCGGGCGCCGCCCAGCTCCCGCACCCCCTCGATCTCGATCCGCTCGGTGCCGGCGCCGGAGATCCGGGCGCCCATCGCATTGAGGAGCCGGGCCAGGTCCGGGATCTCGGGCTCGCGCGCCGCATTCTCCAGCACCGTCGTCCCCTCGGCCAGCGCCGCCGCCATCATGAGGTTTTCCGTGCCGGTGACGGTCACGAGGTCGAAGACGATCCGGGCAGCTTTGAGCCGGGCGGCCCGCGCCTCGACGTAGCCCTCCGCGAGCTGGATCTCGGCGCCGAGCCGCTCGAGGCCCTGCAGGGGGAGGTCGATCGGCCGCACACCGATGGCGCAGCCGCCGGGCAGGGCGACCCGCGCCCGGCCGGCTCGCGCGAGCAGCGGGCCCAAGACGAGGACCGAAGCACGCATCGTCGAGACCAGCTCATACGGCGCCTCGATCGACGCGACCCGTGGGGTCCGGGCGACGGTCGCGCCATCCTCCTGTCGGATCTCGGTCCCGAGCCGCCGGAGGAGGTCGCTGATCGTCGCCACGTCGGCCAGCCGTGGCACGTTCTCCAGGACGACCGGAGCCTCCGTCAGGAGCGAAGCTGCGAGGAGCGGCAGGGCCGCGTTCTTCGCCGCGCTGACGCGCACCTCGCCGCGCAGCGGCACCCCGCCCTGGATCACGAGTCGCGCGGCCACCTCAGCGCACCTCCAGCTCGAGCACCCGCTCGTACCCCAGCAGATCCCGGTGGAACACGGGCTCCCCGTACCGCGGATCGGCCGCGACGCGCGCCCGGAGCCGGTCGGCGTGGTCGTGGCCGATCTCGAGCAGCACCCAGGCCCCGATCGCGCGAACGCGGGAGCCTCATCCAGGATCCGCGTGATGAGCGACAGGCCCCCAGGACCGCCGTCCAGGGCGATCTCCGGCTCCCACAGCCGCACCTCGTCCGGCAGCTCCGCGAGGGCGGACCGGGCGATGTACGGCGGGTTGGCCACCACGAGGTCGCACCGCCCGGCGAGGCCCCGGTCGGCCAGAGGCTCGAAAAGGTCCCCCTCGAGGACGCTCACGCGGTCGGCCAGCCCGAGCCGCGCCACGTTGGCGCGCGCCCAGCCCGCCGCCACGGACGAGAGCTCGACCGCCCAGACGGTCACCCCCGGCCGACGCGCGGCGACGCCACAGGCGATCGCCCCGGAGCCCGCGCAGAGGTCCACGGCGACACTCGGCGGCGGGCCGTCCGGGCACCGCACCACGGCCCGCCCGACGAGGAGCTCGGTCTCGGGCCGCGGGACGAACACCCCGGGACCCACGGTGAGCCGGAGCCCGAGGAACTCCTCGACGCCCAGGACGTACTGGAGAGGCTCGTGCCTCGCCCGCCGGGCAAGGAGCGCCTCGAAGCGCGCGAGCGCCCCGGGGTCCAGGGAACGCTCGGGCATGAGGTGGAGCGCGAAACGCGTCGTGTCCAGCACCTGCGCGAGGAGCAGCTCGGCATCCTGGCAAGCCGTCGCGATCCCCGCGACCCGGAGCCGGCTCGCGGCCTCTCGCAGCACGGAACCCAGGCGCGCACGGGTCACCGCCGTCACGATCCGACGGACTCCAGCTGCGCCGCCCGTTCGGATTCGGCCAGCGCGTCGATCAGCTCGTCCACATCGCCTTCGAGGACGCCGGGCAGCCGGTGCAGGGTGAGCCCGATTCGGTGATCCGTCACCCGGCCCTGCGGGAAGTTGTACGTTCGGATCCGCTCGCTCCGCTCGCCGGTCCCCACCTGGCTCCGGCGGTCGGCCGCGATCTGCGAGCGCTGCTCATCCTGCGCGCGCTCAAGCAGGCGCGCCCGGAGGACGCGGAGCGCCTTCGCGCGATTCTTGATCTGGGAACGCTCGTCCTGGCAGGTGACGACGAGTCCGCTAGGCAGGTGGGTGATCCGCACCGCCGAGTCGGTCGTGTTCACGCCCTGGCCTCCGGGTCCGGAGGCGCGGTACACGTCGATCTTCAGGTCTTTCTCGTCGATCCGGATCTCCACCTCCTCGGCCTCCGGGAGGATGGCCACCGTCACCGTGGAGGTGTGGATGCGACCGGCCGATTCGGTGACGGGGATGCGCTGGACCCGGTGCACGCCGCGCTCGAACTTGAGGCGGCTCCAGGCACCTCTCCCGTGGATCGCGAAGATGATTTCCTTGAACCCGCCCTGACCGGTGGGGTGACGGTCGATGACCTCGACCCGCCAGCCCTTCCGCTCCGCGTACTTCGTGTACATCCGGGCCAGGTCCGCGGCGAACAGAGCAGCTTCGTCCCCGCCGGCGCCCGCGCGGATCTCGCAGAACACGCTCTTCTCGTCGGCAGGGTCCTTGGGGAGGAGGAGCTCGCGCAGGCGCTGCTCGAGGCCGACCTCTCGCTCGCGCAACTCGACGAGCTCGGCCTCGGCTAGCTCGTGAAGCTCGGCGTCGCCGTCCTCGCTCAGGATGTGCTGAGCCTCCTGGATCCGACCGAGGACGTCCTTGTACTCCCTGAAGGTGGTGACGATCTCCTCGAGCTCGGCACGTGCCTTGGCGAGCTTCGCGTACTCGGCCCGCGCCCCCTGATGGGCGGAAAGAGCCAGCTGGCGCCCCAGCTCTTCGTAGCGACTCTCGATCTGCCGGAGCTTATCGAACACCGCGGGTCCTCGCGAGGGTCATGAACGCTGCGGGCAGGCGTCACCGGGAAGGGAACTCGCCGTCAAGGTCAACCGTCGGCCGCCGACGAGGGCACCGAACCCCCACCGATGGACCGGTGTGCCCCGCACGGCGCGCCGTGCCGCCGATACCCACCCGGCCGGCGCCGTGCCCGGGGCTCGCCTTACGCCTGTTGTTTCCGGCCGTATTTGCGCTGGAAGCGCTCGACCCGTCCCGCCGTGTCCACCAGCTTCTGCTTGCCCGTGAAGAAGGGATGGCATTTCGAACATATCTCGACCCGGATGTTGGGTCGCGTGGACCGGGTGTGGATAACCTCGCCGCAGGCGCAGGTGATGGTGGTCTCCACATACTCGGGATGGATCGCCGCCTTCACGTGAACTCCCTCCGCCAGGTGCCGAACCGTGCCGAAACCCGGATGAGAACAGCGTTATCCTACCACAGGGCCCCCGGACAGGCAAGTTTCCCACGCACGACCGGGGGAACCCCAGTCCCTTCGCCAGCGTGATGAAGGCGGTGACGCCCGGCCCGTCCGTGCGCCCCCGGCCGGAGCGCGCTCCGAGCGCCGGCTTTGCCGGCGCAACGTTAGGGAGGTCCGGAGGGGGGCGAAGCCCCCCTCCGGGTATCACCCCAGGCTGGACATCGAGGCCAGGAACTCCTTGTTCGACTTCGTCATCCGGAGCTTGTCGATCAAGAGCTCCATCGCCTCGACCGGGTTGAGCTGGGAGAGCGCCTTGCGGAGCAGCCAGATCCGCTGGAGGTCATCCTTGTCGATGAGGAGCTCCTCCTTGCGGGTGCCGGACTGCTCGAGGTTGATCGTCGGGAACACGCGCTTGTCCATGAGCCGGCGATCGAGGTGGACCTCCATGTTGCCGGTGCCCTTGAACTCCTCGAAGATGACGTCGTCCATCCGGCTGCCCGTATCGATGATCGCGGTGGCCAGGATCGTGAGGCTCCCACCCTCCTCGATGTTCCGCGCCGTGGCAAAGAACCGCCGCGGGCGCTGGAGCGCGTTGGCGTCGAGTCCGCCGGAGAGGACCTTGCCGGAGGACGGGATCACGGCATTGTGGGCCCGCGAGAAGCGCGTGATCGAGTCGAGCAGGATGACGACGTCCTTCTTGTGCTCCACGAGCCGCTTGGCCTTCTCGATGACCATGTCGGCCACCTGGACGTGCCGCGCGGGGGGCTCGTCGAAGGTCGAGGAGATCACCTCGCCCCTGACGTTCCGCTGCATGTCCGTCACCTCCTCGGGCCGCTCGTCGATGAGCAGCACGATGAGGTAGATCTCGGGGTGGTTCTTCGCGATCGCGTTCGCGATCGCCTGAAGGAGCATCGTCTTGCCCGTGCGCGGCGCAGCGACGATCAGGCCCCGCTGCCCCTTGCCGATCGGCGTCAGGAGGTCCATGACCCGCGTGGACATGTCCTCCGAGTCGTGCTCCAGCCGGATCCGCTCCATGGGGTAGAGCGGCGTCAGGTTGTCGAACAGGATCTTGTCCTTTGCCGCCTCGGGCGGCTCGTAGTTGATCGCCTCGACCTTGA
>CAZDYT010000410.1:1399-4354 GCA_964509395.1 uncultured bacterium | reverse complement strand
TCGGCGACGCCCAGCGTCTCCCCTTTCGTGAAGGCGCCTTCGACTGCGCCATCTGCCTGGCAATCGCCGCACGGATCTGGCTGAGCGGCTGGTCTTCGTACTCCGCCGCCGGCCGGACGACCGCGGGGCGCGGGGCGGCGGGGACCGCGGCCGGGGGCGGGGTGGCGGCTGGGCGCGCGGCGAGGAACGCCTCCACGTCGCGCTGAATGACGCGCCCGCCGGGGCCGGTGCCCCCGATCCGCGTCAGGTCGACGCCCGCTTTCTGGGCGAGCCTCTTCGCGAGCGGCGAGGCACGGAGGCGCTGACCGGCGACCGGCGGCTCCTCCTCCTCGGCCGCTTCCTCGGCGCTGGCCAGGGCTGTCGGCGCCGTCGCCGCGGCCCGAGCCGCCTGGCCGGTGGTCGGGGTCCCGGCGCCGACCGGCTCGCGGGACGGGGCGGGGGGCGGGGTCGAGGGCGCCCGGCTGACCACGCTCGAGATGTCCTCATCGGGCTCCGCGATCACCGCGATGACGTTTCCGACCGGCACCGTGGCGCCCGGGGCGACCAGCACCTTGCGCAGCACGCCGGAGCCGAACGCCTCCAGCTCGATGTCGGCCTTGTCGGTCTCGACCTCGGCGATGATGTCGCCGCCCGCGACTCGGTCTCCCTCCTGCTTCAGCCAGCGCAGCAGCTTGCCGGTCTCCATCGCCTCCGACAGCTTCGGCATGACGACCTTGGTCACGGCCATAGGGTGTTACCCTCCTGATGCTGTGAACACGCGCCCTGCACGGCCACCCCCCTCCGGGGGCGGATACCCGCGGCCGAGACGAACCATCCGAACAGCCCCGGCTCGGCTTCGCCCAAAAGGGCCGTCGAAGTCTCAGGCGACCCCGCAGAGGTGGCGGAGCGCGTCGACGATCTTCTCTTTCGAGGGCGTCTTCAGCCGCTCGAGATTCCTGGCGTACGGCATCGGTGCATTGGCGCCCGTGATCCGCACCACCGGGGCGTCGAGGTCGTCGAAGGCGTTCTCCGTGATGAACGCCGAGATCTCGGAGCCCATCCCCGCAAACCCGGCGCCCGACTCCACCACGAGGGCCCGGTGCGTCTTGCGCACGGAGGCCAGGATCGTCTCCGTATCCATGGGCCGGAGGGTGCGCGGGTCGACGATCTCGACCGAGATGCCATCCGCCCGCTCGACCTCCTCCGCGACCTCGAGCACCCGGTAGTACATGCTCGAGTAGGCGATGGCCGTGACGTCCCGCCCGGCGCGCTTGACCTCGGCCACCCCCAGGGGGATCAGAAAGTCGGGATCCTCCGAGACCTCGCCCTTCACCCCGTAGAGGACCTCGGACTCGATGAAGATCACGGGGTTGTCGTCGCGGATGGCGCTCTTGAGCAGGCCCTTCGCGTCCCGCGGCGTGGTCGGCCGGACCACCTTGAGCCCGGGTACGTGGTAGAAGTAGCTCTCCATGGACTGCGAGTGCTGGGCCGCGAGCTGGTGGGCGGGGCCGCCGGGACCCCGGACGACCAGGGGGACCCGGAACTGCCCGCCGGACATGTAGTGGATCTTGGCCGCGTGGTTGACGATCTGGTCGAGCGCCAGGATCGCGAAGTTGAAGGTCATCATCTCGATGATGGGGCGGAGCCCGACCATCGCCGCCCCGATTCCGACGCCGGTGAAGCCGGACTCGCAGATGGGTGTGTCGATGACCCGCCGTTCACCGAACTTCTCGAGGAGGCCCTGGCTCACCTTGTAGGCACCGCCGTAGACCCCGACCTCCTCGCCCATCAGGAAGACCCGCTCGTCCCGCTCCATCTCTTCTCGGAGCGCGTGGTTGAGCGCCTCTCGGTACGTGATCACGCCCATGGCCCGGTGCCCCTCCAGCCCTACGCGTAGACGTCCGCCGACAGCCACTCCGCCGGCGGCTCCGGCGAGGCCTCCGCGAACGCGATCGCCTCCGCGATCCGCGCCTCGACCTCGTCCGACAGCGCCTTCCAACCGGCCTCGTCCAAGTGCCCTTCGCGAATCAGCCGATCGTGGAAGCCGCCGATCGGATCGCGCAGCTTCTCCTGCTCGACCTCCTCCTTCGTCCGGTAGATCGCGGCCGACGGGTCCCGCATCGAGTGCCCGCGGAACCGGTAGGTGCGCGCTTCGACGAGGCTCGGCGTCTTGGAGTCCCGGGCCCGGGCCACGGCGCGGCTCACGCACTCGCGCACGGCCAGCAGGTCCATGCCGTTGCACGCTTCCCCGGGGATCCGGTGCGCCTCCGCGAACCGGTAGATCTCGGTCTGCGCGAGCGCGCGGTGGATGGCGGTGCCCATCGCATACCGGTTGTTCTCGCAGATGAACACGACCGGCAGCTTCCAGAGGGATGCGAGGTTGAGCGACTCGTGGAACTCGCCCTGGGGGACCGCCCCATCGCCGAAGAAGCACAGGATAACCTGACTCCGCTCCTCGTACCGGATGGCAAACGCGACCCCGGTCGCGATCGGCAGGTACCCGCCGACGATCGCGTGGCCTCCGAGGAAGTTCACGCCACGGTCGAACAGGTGCATCGAGCCGCCCTTGCCCTTGGAGACCCCGTCGCGCCGGCCAAAAAGCTCCGCCATCACGCGCTTGGGATCGGCGCCCTTCGCCAGGGCATGGCCGTGCTCGCGATACCCGGCGATGACATAGTCATCCGGCCGGAGGGTCGAGATCGCGCCCACCGCCACGGCCTCCTGGCCGATGTAGAGGTGCAGGAAGCCGCCGATCTTCCCCAGCGCGTACATCTCCGCCGCCTTCTCCTCGAAGCGCCGGATCAGAAGCATCTGCGCGAGGAGATCCCGGCCGAGCTTCCCGTCGACGCGGCCCTCGGCGCGCGTCGCCATCCCGCCCTTATCCTTCGGCGCCACGGTCCACCTCCAACGTCCGGGGATCCCCCCTCACCACCGCATCAGCGAGCGGTCGTGCACGCTGATCCGGTACCGGGCCCG
>CAZDYT010000410.1:0-1389 GCA_964509395.1 uncultured bacterium | reverse complement strand
AAGGAGCATGAGGACCAGTGCCGTGCGACCGCGCGGCACCGAGTTGCCAAGACTTCGCAAGGCGCCCTCGAGGTGCTGGCAGGCGAGGCCGTTCTGGCCCCGTCGTACCGCCAGCTCCCCCAGCTTGCCCACGATGCGCGCCTTGTCCTTCGTCGCCACCGTCACACCTCCAGTCGGGCGCGGCTCACCAGCGCATGAGCGAGAGGTCGTCCACGCTGATCCGGTACCGGGCCCGGAAGATCGCCACGATGATGGCGAGCCCCACGGCCACCTCGGCGGCGGCCACCGTCATCACGAAGAACACGATGACCTGGCCGTCGGCCACTCCGCGAGCGTACCCGAAGGCCACGAAGGCCAGGTTCGCCGCATTGAGCATCAGCTCGATGGACATGAAGATCACGAGGGGGTTACGGCGGACGAGGACGCCAATGATCCCGATCGTGAAGAGCACGGCAGAGAGCGCGGCGTAATAGATGGGGGGGACCATCTCAACCTCGGCGGGGGGCTCCGCCCCCCTCCGACGGCCCTTTGGGCAACGCCCAACCGTTCGCCTGTCCATCTCGGCCGGGACACGCTCGGCCGACGCGGTCGAGGAGGCACCGACTTCCGGCCATGTCAGCCGGCCGGGCGCTTGGCCAGCACCAGCGCCCCGATCAGGGCCGCCAGCAGGAGCACCGACGTCACCTCGAAGGGGAAGAGGTAGTCCGTCAAAAGGAGTTGCCCGATGGTCCGCACGGGGACCGGCGGACCCGGGCTCGGGAGCCGCGTGCCCGCCTCGGGCAGCACGAGGACCACGGCCAGCCCGAGCAACCCGGCAAACGGGAGCGCGAGCATCCGCTGCCGCCCGAGGGGGTCGGAGTCCACCTCCACCCGCCTGGGGACCAGCAGAAAGATCGCAAAGAGGAACAGCACCATGATGGCCCCGGCGTAGACGATCACCTGGACGAGCGCGAGGAACTCCGCCCGCAACATGAGGTAGAGCACGGCGACACAAAAGAGGTTCCCCACCAGGAACAAGGCCCCGTGGAGCGGATTCGGCCGCACCACAAGGCCCACGGCGCAGACGATGGCGCAACCCCCCACGATGAGGAAGGCAACCCAGCCCACTCAGTCGAACCCCTTCCGGATCAGCTCCGCCGGCGGCGCCGCGGTCGGCAGCCCGTCCCGCCCCGCCGGCTCGAGCGCCAGGAGCATCTCCTTGGTGTAGATCATCCCCTCGCGGCTGTACGCCGAGAACTCGAGGATGCCGGTGTCCATGCGGATCGCGTCCTCGGGGCACGCCTCCACGCAGTAGCCGCAGAAGACGCACTTGCCGAGGTCGATGTCGAACCGCTCCGGGTACTTCTCGATGTCCGGGTTCGGGTGCTCCGCCGCGACGATGTAGATGCA
>CAZDYT010000409.1:0-4354 GCA_964509395.1 uncultured bacterium | reverse complement strand
CGACTGAGGAACCGGTGGACCGTGTCGAAGGTCGCGCTCACGGCCTCCCGCGGCCGGACGCCGGGCACGCCGGCGGCGAGCCGGGTCTGGACGCGCTCCTCGTCCAGAATCCGGAAGCCGACGCCGGGAGTGACCCGGGCCAGCAGGCAGCGGATCGCGTTCGAGCCCAGCTCCAGCAGGGCGACGAGCTCGGGCAGGGGCCGCGTATGGGAAGCGCGCCGCTTCCCGGGCCGCTTCCGCCCCCGTGACGGAGATATCCACCGGTATCCACCGGGAAACCCACGGGCCGTCACCGGAGCGTCACCGTCCGGGAGCCGATCGATGCACGGCCGTTACGCCGAGCGGCCTCATCACCGTCGGCCCAGCGTCCGGAGGAGCTTCGGCGGAAGGAACCAGAGGAGCTGGCCCCCCTCCGCCGGCGCGCCGGGCAGGTCGAGCAGCGCCGCCCCGCCCTTGCGGAAGGTGAGGCGACCACTTTGCGCACCGCCCAGGAGCGTCGCCAGGAGCGCCGAGAGGGTGGGCTCGTGGCCGACGACCGCCACCGTCGAGTCGGCCGGCTGAGTCGAGAAAGCGGCGAGCACGGTGGCCGGGCTGCCCTCGGCCAGCACCGGCTCGATCGTCGGCTTGATCCCCCCCCAGGCCTGGGCGGCGATCTCCGCGGTCCCCAGGGCGCGGCGGAGCGGGCTGGTGAGCAGCACGTCCGGGCGGGCCGCGACCCGAGCCAGGCCGCGGGCGGCCTTCCGAAAGCGCCGCTGGCCCCGGGGGGTGAGCGGGCGTTCCTCGTCCGGGATCCCGGGCGTCCCGCGAGGAATGGCGATGGCGTGGCGGATGATCAGGAGGCGCATGGATGGCGCCAGGGTGGGGCCGGGAGCCGGCCCTCGTCAAGAGGGCATCGGGCCATCGCCCGGCGCCGATGCGAGCCTTGCCCCGCCTCATCGCGAGGACAGCCCGTGGGGACCGCGCCGGCCTGACGTCGCCGCGTGGCCGGATCGCACGCGGCCCCGAGGCACGGTGGCCTTACTGCGTCGCCGCGATCGCTGCTGGCCCGCTGGCCGCCCGAGAGACGAACCGCTCGAGCGACACGGTCAATTCGTCGGTCCGGGCGTCGAACCGCATGCAGTATACGGTGGGGTAGAATCCACTGAGGGCGACCGCCTGCGCCGTTTTGATCGGGACGCACGTGCCGGGCATGCTCAGGAGGAAGGCGCGCGTCAGCATCACCTCCTGGAAAATGACCCTCCCCTCGTACGCGCCATAGATGAAGCTGTGGGCGAACGGCTGCTTGTGAAACTCCGGGCCCGTGAGGTCGACCAGGTGGTTCCCCATCGCAGGCACCACCGCGTCGACGTCCCGAAAGTCTGGCGGCACGTAGTTCGGCGGCACGGGCTTCTTCGCGATCTGGAACTGATCGCAGCGCACGAACTCCGGTCCACAGGCGCCCGCCTCAATCGCGAAGACGTTCGCAATCGGCTCGAAATAGAAGTGGACGTCGAAGTGCGGCACGTCATAGACCCCGGGTGGGATGTGCCCGACCGGGTTCCAGTTCAAAAGCACCCATTTGAACGGGATGTCCGAACGGCGGACCACGGTATCCGGCAGAGGAATGACAAACTCGTAGGTTTCCTCACACTCGGTCGCGAAGTCCACGACGCCATCCTTGTTTCGGTCGAAGCAGTGATGCCGGTCTGACCCCGCGGTCGGCAGTCCCTCCAGTGCGGACCGTGAGAGGACGATGCCGAGCGCCGCAGGCGTTCCCCCCCGATCGAACTCGGCGTAACTCGACGCCGTCCCCTTCCCGAGATCTGCCCGCCACCCGAGCGTTCGCGCGGCTGAGACCTCGGAATGTCTGCCGACCGCCGCGCAGCCGCTCGCAACCGCCGCCGCACCGGCCAGGGCGAGCACCAACGCAGAGTTCCAACGCATCATGCTGGGTCCTCCGTAGCCGACGCGTGACGCCCGAGACCCTCTTCGGGCTCTGGCGAGCCCGCTCTACCATCACCACCGACTGACACGTGGCGGCCTCGTCATGCGGCCGCCACGCGGATCCTATCGGGACCCGGCAGCGCGGTCAAGTCGCCGGGGTTCTCCCTGCGGGTGAAGCTTCCTCCCCATGCCGCTCAGGCCGCTCCGCGCCCGCGAGATCGTCCGAAAGCTTGAGCGGGCCGGGTTCGCACTCCGCCGGCAGAGCGGGAGCCACGCCCGGTACATTCACCCGGACGGCCGCGGTGTCAGCATCCCTGAGGGCGCGGGTCACCCGAAGGCCTTCAGCTCGGCCTCCGCCTGGGCCAGCCAGAAGCCCATGTCCATCTCGCGATACATCGTAGCCGCGGTGGTCAGGTGCTGCTGGGCCTTTCCTCCGTCACCGGTGCGCCGATAGAGCTTCGCAAGGCCGAGGTGGCAGTGAGCGGCGAGGGGCCGCATGCCGAGCTCGTCGGCTAGCGCCATGGCCTGACGGTAGTGAGCTTCGGCCGTTTCGACGTCGGGCGCGTCGGGATGGGAGGCGGTCTCGCCGAGCAGCCGGAGCGCCCACGCCTCATGGCCGCGTTCACCGCGCTCGCGGGCGAGCATCACGGCGCGGTCGGCCCGGGCGCGGGCGTCCTGGACCTGGTCCGCGAGCAGGTAGGCCTCGCCGAGCTGCACGACGCTGAGCGAGTGGAAGAGTCCGATTCCTGCGGACTCGTACGCGGTCAGGGCCTGCTGCAGCCAGGAGACGCCCTCTGCAACGCGTCCCGCCCACGCGTACACGTGACCGAGAGACGCCATCACGATCGGAGTCCACAGCGTGATGTTCCAATCTCGGCCTTGAGCGACCGCGCGTTCGAGCAGCCGGGCGGCCTGGCTCAGTTCCCCCCTGACACTGTTGAGATACGCAAGACCATGACACGCGAGGATGAGGCTGTACGGGTGATCGAGCGTTTCCGCAATCCGGATCGCTTCTTGTCCGTGAGCCGCTCCCTCGTCGAACACCCCTCGCTCGGCGAGGGCGCCCGCCAGGAAGGCACGGGACAGGACAGCGGGAAACACCGCGAGGCCGAAGCGCTCACGGGCCCGATCGCCTTGGAGTGACTGCATCACTCTCCGACTGACGTGCTCGACCCCGCGATAGTCGCCCGAGAGGTAGCAGGCCACGACAAGGTGGTCCTGGGCTGCGATCTGGAGCGGAACATCGGGGAGCGCCTCGCCGATGGCCTCGACCCTCCGCACCACCGTCCGCACTTCGATGGCGTGACCGCCAGTGAAGAGGGGATGGCCGCTCATGTACCACCATACCCATCCGAGTCGCCGCTGATCGTCGAGTGTCCGGGCCAGGATTTCCGCTTCACGGAGATACCTGTCGATCCTCCCGAATTCTGCCAGCGGGAGGAGAGCGTTTCGAAGGTCGAAGCGGACATCGATAGCCTGCTCCCGCGTCTCGCGAGTCTCGGGGAGATGGGTCAGCGCCGTCAGCGCCTGCTCGAAGTACGCGAGCGCCTCCCGGTTGGCCGATCGTGCGGAGGCCTTGGCCCCGGCCTGGCGGAGGTAGGTCACCGCCTTCTCCCACGCCTCGGCCCGGAACGCATGGTGGGCCAGTCGTTGGGCGTGCTCGGCCAGCCGGTCGGGATAGCGCCGTTCGATGGTCGCCACGATCTGGCCATGAAGGGTGCGCCGCCGGTCCTGGAGCAGGCTGCCGTAGGTGACCTCGTGGGTCAGGGCATGCTTGAAGGTGTACTCGAGGTCCGGAAAGATCCCCGCCTCGTACAGGAACTCCGCGGCCTGCAGGCGGCCGATCGCGGCGTGCAGCTCGTCCTCAGCGGGCTCCGCAATCGCCTTAAGCAGCGCCAACGGGACGTCCTTCCCCACCACCGACGCCGTCTGCAAGAGCGCCTTGTCGCCGGGGGACAGCCGGTCGATCCGGGCGGCCAGGACGGCCTGCACCGTGGCCGGGACCTGGATGGCCGGCAGGAGCCGCGCCAGGCGGTAGGCACCGCGCTCGCCGGAGAGGGCCCCGGTCTCGGCGAGCGCCCGCACGCTCTCCTCCAAGAAGAACGGGTTGCCCTCCGTCCGCGTGATCAACGTGCGCGTGAGCGGCTCGAGACCGGCGTCGGGCCCGAGCAGGGCGCCGAGGAGCTCCTCGGCGTGATCATGCGGCAGGGGGTCCAGCCGGAGCTGCGTGTAATACGTCCGGCTGCCCCAGGGGTGCTGATACTCCGGCCGGTAGTTCACCAGGAGCAGCAGCCGGGCGGCCGGCAGGCTCTCGACGAGCCCATCGAGCAGCGCCTGGGTCTCCCCGTCGATCCAGTGGAGGTCTTCGAAGACGAGCAGCAGCGGCTGCACCTGGCTCTCCCGCAGCAGGAGCCGCTTCACCGCGTCCAGG
>CAZDYT010000408.1:3661-4361 GCA_964509395.1 uncultured bacterium | reverse complement strand
GCGAGGTCGGGTTCCGGGCGATCTCCTCCTCGATGACCGAGACGGGCTCAAGGAGGGCGAACCCGACGCGCGCGATCCCGTCGCCCGCCAGTCCGACCGGGAGGAGGACCAGGATCATGAGGAGCGGCGCCCAGCAATGGGCGGACAGCCGCCCCGTGGTGACCAGCGCCAGCGGAAGGATCAGGGCGGCCAGCATGGCGTAGGTCTGGAACCGCACGCCGCCGTGGAGGTAGGCGACGACCGCCGACTCCTGGATCGTCCAGCGGAGGGTGGCCAGGAGCCACGCGCCGGCGACGATGGTCGCCACGAGCCGGGCGCGGCTCCCCGGGGCGTAGACCTCTCGCGCGATCAGGAGGCAGCCGATCGTGTTGACCGCGGCGCCGAGGAAGCCCAGGAGGTGGGGCGGGCTCCAGATGGTGACGTCGAGGCCGAAGAGCCGGTGCCAGAGGTCGTCGATCGGCGCCGCCAGCACCGTGATGCTCACGCCCCAGGCGGCCACGTGGAAGCCGCGCGTCCCGGTGAGGCCGAGGAGGCGGATGGTCGCCGGCGGGCTCGTGCCTCCGGCGGCCCTCGCGCACCACGTCTCCCGGACGAGGACGCCGAAGCTCAGGAGGACCACCAGCGTGACCCCGGTGTAGGTCATGAGATGCGGCGGGATCCAGAAGGAATCCCGGCCGATCTGGACGTGCCACTGGATGTC
>CAZDYT010000408.1:0-3651 GCA_964509395.1 uncultured bacterium | reverse complement strand
CGAGCAGCTTGGCGCCGAGGAGGGCCCAGAGGGCGGCGCGCCGCAGGGCGAGGACATCGGCGGGGGCCCGCATCGCGGCGTCGGCGGGGAGCTCTTCTGCGCGGATCGCCATGGCGTCGGTCCCTCCGATTCGCTGTGGCCGCCCGTGGGCATCCCGCCGGGCGCCCGTCGCGTCTCAATGGTACGATGCAAGTCGTCGGCCGCGCTATCGGAGGCTGAATGGCCAGCATAGCCGTCAGTGATATCGAGCGCATCACGGCAGGCACGCTGGATGCCGCCCGGCGCCGCGGGGAGCCGGTGGTGATCCTCGACGTCCGCCGCCGGGAGGCCTGGACGGTCGATCCGGCCCGGATCCCCGGGGCGGTCTGGCTCCCCCTCGAGGAGGTCCCGCAGCGAGCGCGTGACCTGCCGGCCGACGCCCACCTCGTCGTCTACTGCTCCTGACCCGGCGAGGCGACCAGTGCCCGGGTGGCACGGTGGCTCGCGGGGCAGGGCTTCCAGCGCGTCTCGATCCTCGAAGGCGGCCTCGCCGGCTGGCGGGAGGCCGGGCTCCCGACGGAGCGACTCGAGGGTGAGCTTCCCGTCGCGGTCGGCGATTCGAGCCCGCTCGCGGCGGACGAGGCGCAGCGCGCGTCCTTTCTTCCGAGCCTCGCCCACCGGTACCTGCTCGCCGGGGGTCTGCCGACGCGGCGCCGGCTGGCGACCCTGTTCGTCGACATCGCCGGCTCCACGCGCCTCCTCGCGCGCCATCCGCCCGAGCGGGTGCTCGCGGTCGTCCAGCGCTTCATGCGGCTCGTGACGGAGGTCGCCCTCGCCTATTGCGGCGACGTGAAGGACTTCGAAGGAGACGGGGCGCTCCTCTACTTCGAGTCCACGGCGGAGGCCACGCAGGCCGCGCTCGCCATCCGCGCGGCGCTCGCGCAGGGGACCTGCGACGAGGCGACGCCGATTGCGGCCCGCATGAGCCTCACGCTCGGCGAGGTGGTCCTCGGGGTCGTCGGCTCGACGATGCGGCAGGCGATCGCGCTGGTGGGCCCGAGCGTCAGCATCGGCGCCCGGCTCCTCAAGCAGACCCCGCCCGGCGGGATCATCGCGACCGGCGAGGTCCTGGAAGCCCTCCGGACCGAGGCGCCGGCGCTCGCCGCGGAGTTCCGGCTCCTCGCCCCCGCCTTCGAGGTGCCGGGGGGCGACGGCATCACGGTCGCCACCTACGAGATCTCCTGACCGGTGCCCCCGCAGGTTCGTGATCCCCGCCGCCTTCGACAAGGGCCCGCACGGCATGGCACCGGCCCCCACGGCGTGGGGATGATCGAAGCCCGGCTGCCGGGTGAGGCCCGTGTCCGGCTCTGGGTGGTGGCCGGCCTGGTCGTCGCGCTCGCGGCGGGGCCGGCGGCGGCGCAAGAGCCCTCGGGGCCCGGCCGGAAGATGCCCGACCGGGGGCGGAGTCACGTCCAGCAGGGGACCCGGATCACCTACGAGGAGTACCCGCCTACCTCGGGTCCCCACTGGCCGGCCTGGGCCCGCTGGGGGGTATACACGACGCCGGTGCCCGAGGAGGCGTTCGTCCACAACCTCGAGCACGGCGGCATCGTGATCCTCTACGACTGCGCGGGCCCGTGCCCGGACGTCGTTCGCCAGCTCCAGGAGACCGTCGCTGCTCTCCCGCCGAGCCAGTACGGCCACGTCAAGGTCGTCGTCTCGCCGAATGCGCGGCTCCGGACGCGCTTCGCCCTGCTCGCGTGGACGCGGCTGGACGAGTTCGATCGCTTCGACCGGGAGCGCATCGTCCGCTTCGTCCGCGCCTGGCAGGACAAGGGCCCCGAAGACGTCCCCTGAGCTCCCTCCCCCCGCCGGGGGACCCGCTACGGGACCAGGACGACCTTGCCGGTGGCGCGCCGCGCCGCCAGGTAGGCATGCGCCTGGGCGGCGTCGCGCATTCGGAACGTGCGGTCGACGAGGGGCTTGAGGCGGCCGTCCGCGGCGAGCCGGACGATCTCGACGAACGCCTCGCGGTGCATCTCGAGCCGCCATGGCCGCCGTCCGAGGTGGAGCCCGAGCACGGAGAGGTTCCGCGTCAGGATGACGTCCCCGCCGAGCGATCCGGGCTCGCCGGACGCGCGGCCGTAGATCAGGAGGCGTCCGCCCGGCACCAGCGCCTTCGCGCTCTGCGCCAGGACCTCCCCGCCCACGCACTCCAGCACGACGTCGACGCCGCGGTTGTCCGTCCGCGCGAGCACCGCCGTCACGAAGTTCTCCCGCGCGTAGTTGATCGTCTCGTCCGCGCCCAGCGCGCGCACGGCCGCGAGCTTCTCGTCGGTGGACGCGGTGGCGAAGACCCGCGCCCCCCGGAGCTTCGCGAGCTGAACGGCCAGGGTACCCACGCCGCTCGCCGCCGCGTGGATGAGCACCGACTCCCCGGGCCGGACGGCGGCGCCCGTCTCGAGCAGGTGATAGGCCGTGACGCCCGCGAGCGGCAGCGCCCCCGCCGCCTCGAACGAGAGGTTCGCCGGGATCGGGAAGACCAGGCCCTCGGGCGCGACGACGTGCTCGGCCTGGCAGCGCTGCCCGAGCATCGTCATCACGCGGTCGCCCGCTTTGGGTCCCTGGACGCTGGCGCCGACGCGCTCCACCGTGCCGGCGGCCTCGACGCCCTCGGCGTGGGGCAGCGGCAGGTCCGGGTTATAGGCTCCGCCGCGCCGCATGAGGTCCGAGAAGTTCACCCCGGCGGCGGCGACTCGGATCAGCACGTCGTCCGGTCCGACCCGGGGGTCCGGCACCTCCTCGTACCGCAGGACCTCGGGCCCGCCGAACTGGTGGAAGCGAACGGCCTTTATGCGGGTCCTCCCGGAGCCGTCGTGCCCGCCGGTGGTGGCTCGCCCGGCTCCGGCGTGAACCAGGCGTCGAGGGCCTCGTCGTAGTAGAGCGTCAGCTCCTCGCCGGTCGCGAGGCGGACGCGAAACCAGCGGCGCTGGCCGCGACCGGGTTCCGTGCCGGCCTCGATCCACCCCCAGAGCACATCCGTCACCGCCACCGCGGCCTCGCCACGCCAGATGCCGCGCGGCCGCTCCTCGGCCCGCGTGCCTGCGTACGCGAGGACGCGGATCGGCCGATCCATCACCGTGTCGACCACCCTCGGTTCTCGGCCCGGTACTCGACAAGCTCTGGCACGCTACAGCTCGACGAGGAGGCTGCCGCCCTCGACCTTCACCGGGTAGCAGCCCACCTTGATCGACGGGTTCATGACGTTGGCGCCGGTCGTGACGTCGTATTGCCAGCCGTGCCAGGGGCACGTCACGACGGGCCCCTCCAGCTCCCCCTCGCCCAGGGGCCCGCCCCGATGCAGGCACGTGTTGTCGACCGCGAAGAATTTCCCATCCACGTTGAACAGCGCCAGCGTCTTCCCCTGGGCCTCGATGACCTTCCCCTGGCCCGCGGGGACGTCCTTGGTCTCGGCGACCTTCGTGAGTGCGGCCATATCGGTGTCTCCTGGCTCGCTCGGGTTGGGCCTGGCCCGCTACTCTCGGAGTAGCTGGCGGGCGATGATGAGCCGCTGGATCTCCGAGGTGCCCTCGTAGATCCGCGCGGCCCGCGCTTCCCGGTAGAGGCGCTCGATCGGCGACCCCCGCAGGACGCCTTCGCCCCCGTGGATCT
>CAZDYT010000407.1:0-4364 GCA_964509395.1 uncultured bacterium | reverse complement strand
GTTCGATGCCGCCGAACACCAATTCCGCCAGGCCGCGTACTGGGCGCCGGCCGAGTCATCGAGCTGGCTGGGCGCCGGCCTGGCCGCCCTGGCGCAGAGCCGGCTGGACGAGGCCGAGAAGGCGCTCGGCATCGCGCGCCTGGCCGCGGCGCCCGACGTGTCGGTTCCCGCCTCCTACGTCCTGATCCTCGTCGCCGCCCGGCGGCGGGACGATGAGCTCTTTCGGCAGCGCGCGACCGGCTTCGTGGATCGCTATCCCGCGCATCCCGCGACCGGCCTCCTCCTCTACGGGTTGATCCGGCTCGCCCTCGAGCGGAAGGAGCTGGATCAGGCCGACGGCTGGATCCAGCGGTTCCTCAGGGATCAAGCCGGGAGCGAGTACGTCACTGATGCCCTCATCATGCTGGCCGGGGCCGCGCGCGAGCGCCCGGCCCTCGCGCGGCAGACGTACCGGGAGCTCCTGGCGCGCTCACGGGACGCGGGGGTTCGGACCGACGCCTGGCTGGGGCTCGGGGAGGCGGCCCTCGCCCTGGGTGACGGCGCGGACGCCCAACAGGCGCTCGACAGCTTCCTCGGAGCGGCGCCGCCCGACGATCCGCGGGCGGCGCACGCCATGGTCCTGCTCGTTCGCGCCCACGAGATGCAGGGACGCCGCGATCGCGTCATCGCCGCCGCCGAGGCGTTCCTCGCGCGCTTCCCCACGCACCCGTTGGTCCCGTCCATCCAGCTCACCCGTGGCCAGCTGCTGCTCCCGGAGCGGCGGTGGCGCGAGGCGCAGGAGGCGCTCGAGGCCGCCCGCGACACGGGTGAGCCGCCGGTCGCCGCCCCCGCCCAGTTTTACCTGGGCGAGCTGCACCGTGCGCGCGGCGAGCCGGAGGCCGCGATCGCCGCGTACCTCGGCGTCACCTACCTCTACCCCGACAGCGCCCCGTGGGCCGCGCGCGGGCTCCAGGGAGCCATCCAGAGCTATCTGGCGCGGCAGATGCCCCGTGAGGCGGCGATCCTCGTGCGGAAGCTTTTGGCCCGCCCGGGGCTCGAGCCCGATCTGGCGCAGTGGGCTCGGCGGGCGCTGGCGGGGCTCGGCCCCATCCCGGGCGAGGACCCCGGGCAGATCCTCCGCAAAGGCGTCGCCCGGCCTTAGCCGCCGGCACGTGGCGCGGCGGTGCTCTCCGAGGCGAGCTCGAAGGCGTCGTGGAGGGCGCGGATGGCGAGCTCGGTGTACTTGTCCTCGATCACGCACGAGACCGCGATCTCGGACGTCGAGATCATCTGGATGTTGATCC
The DNA here is from genome assembly GCA_964509395.1 of uncultured bacterium. GTDB lineage: Bacteria > Methylomirabilota > Methylomirabilia > Rokubacteriales > DASRDR01 > CAZDYT01. The sequence goes on along the minus strand of CAZDYT010000407.1, from coordinate 3,081 downwards.
CCTCGCGCGAGAGCGCCTGGAACATCCGCGCCGCCACGCCGGAGTGGCTCCGCATCCCCACCCCGACGATCGAGACCTTCGCGATCCGGTCGTCGTAGGTCGCGCCCTCCGCGCCGATCCGCCGGGCGACGTCGCTCAGGACCTGCACCGCCTTCTCCCGATCCGTGCGCGGCAGCGTGAAGGAGATGTCGGTGTAGCCGTCGCGGCTGATGTTCTGGACGATCATGTCGACGACGATGCCGCGGTCGGCCACCGCCCCGAAGACCTGGGCCGCGATCCCCGGCCGATCCGGCACGCGAAGGATCGAGACCTTGGCCTGGGTGCGGTCGTACGTGACGCCGGTCACGAGCACCGCTTCCATGTTCGAGTCCTCCATGGTGACCAGCGTGCCGGGGTCCGGCTTGAAGCTCGAGCGAACGTGGACGGGGACCCCGTACTTCTTGGCGAACTCGACCGAGCGCGTCTGGAGCACCTTGGCGCCCAGGCTGGCCATCTCGAGCATCTCGTCGTAGGAGATGCGCGCGAGCTTGCGCGCCTCCGGGACGAGGCTCGGGTCGGCCGCGTAGACCCCGTCCACGTCGGTGTAGATCTCGCAGACGTCGGCGGCCAGGGCGGCGGCGAGGGCCACGGCAGTCAGGTCGGAGCCGCCGCGGCCGAGGGTGGTGATGTCGTCCTCCGCCGTCACGCCCTGGAACCCCGCGACGATCGCGATGTGGCCCTCATCCAGCGCCCGCCGGACCTTGTCCGCGTCGATGCCGACGATGCGGGCGCGGGTGTGGGCGCTGTCGGTGCGGATGCCGGCCTGGTCGCCGGTAAACGAGCGGGCTCGGTGCCCGAGCGTCTCGATCGCCATGGCGAGAAGCGCGATCGAGACCTGCTCCCCTGTCGCCAGCAGCATGTCCAGCTCTCGCTCGTTCGGGGTCGGCGTGATCTCGTGGGCCAACCGGATGAGGCTGTCGGTCGTCTTCCCCATCGCGGAGACCACGACGACGACGCGGTGGCCCGCCTTCCCGGTCTCGACCGCGCGGCGCGCGACGGCCTTGATCTTCTCCGGATCGGCGACGGACGAGCCGCCGTACTTCTGGACGACGAGGCCCATGGCGCCCGCCATGCTACCGCAGGGAGATGGGGGGTTCAACCGGCGCCCGCGGGTCCGGCCCGAGCCCCCCTCCGATGTGAAGGCGGCGGCCCGACGCGTCCGGGAAGGGAGGGACTCCCGGGTGGTGTGCGCCCTGCGCCATGGCCGCCGCCCCAGCTCGTGAGACGGCCCGCGCCCGCGGCCTATTCCGGCGGGGGCCCCCCGGCTCGCGGGCGCCGTGGCTCGCGGAGCGCCGCGGTCCCGGCGGCGGACGCTCACTCACCGCCGGTCACGGGCCAGGCGCCGTCCCACAGCCGGGACGGCGGCTTCGCGGCGAAGGCTCTGGCCCGGTCGGCCATCCTCGAGGCGGAATTCGGGGGCGGCTCGCCCCTATCGGCCCCCCATTCCGCGCGGACCAAGGCGTCCCAGATGGCGGAGGCGTCCGTGAAGCGCCTGGCCCGGTAGTGCGCGAGGGCCTCGGCGCCGCGCCGGACGTGCTCGAGCTGCTGGGGGGTCGCCCGGCTTCGCGCGACGAGCGGCTCGAACACTGCCAACGGCGCGTCCAGGCCCTTCACTCGGACGAAATCCAGCTCGCGCACGAGGAACTCGTCCCTCACCAGCTCGGCGGTGCGTGGGCCGAGGACAACCTGGCAGGCGTAGGCGTCCGGGACCTTCTCGAGGCGCGCGGCGACATTGACCGTCTCTCCGACAGCCGTGTAGTTGTACCGCCGTTCGGTGCCGACGTTCCCGACCACGGCGGGGCCGGAGTTCAGGCCCATCCGGACGGAAAAGCCCGCCTCGCCGCGGGCCTCGGCCGCCTCGCGCTCTCGGCAGATCCGGGCCACGGCGGCGATCGCCGCGCGAACCCCATTGACGGCATGCCGCGAATCTTCGACGGGGACGCCCCAGAGGGCCATCACGGCGTCGCCGATGAACTTGTCCACGTAGCCGCCCGTCGCCTCCACCTCCTCGACGATGAAGCCGAGGTACCGGTTCAAGAGCCGCGTCAGGACCTCGGGCTCCACCTTGCTCGAGAGCGCCGTGAACCCCGAGAGGTCCGCAAACATCACCGTCACCTCGCGCCGCTCGCCCCCGAGCTTGAGCCCGGAGGCATCCTGGGCCAATCGATCCACGAGCGTGGGCGACAGGTAGTGGCTGAAGGCGTGCTGGATCCGCCGACGTGCCCGCTCCTCCGTGAGGTACCGGACCACATAGGCGACCCAGGGCGCGATCAGCAGGGCGCCCAGCGGGAGCGCGATGGGAACCCAGCGCTGCGCCGCCAGCGCGGTTGTCGCTCCCGCGAAGAGGAGCGCCCCGCTCCCGAGCGTCGCCGCGGCGGCGAGCCCCGGGGTCAGGGTCAGGCCGGCGGCGGCTCCGATGGCCGCCGTCGAGGCGGTCAGCCCGACGATAATGGCCAGCGGCGCCGTCGACGTGACGCTGCCGCGAAGCACGGCGGCGGCCGCGGCGGCGTGGAGGAACACGGCCGGGACGCTCGCCGAGTCGGGCACCGAGGCGCCGAGCCGCCGCAGCCCACAGGGGTGCAGCGGGGCGGCGTCCTCACGGGGCGGGGGCAGGAACCGGCTCGACGACACGCGCCGGTCCTCCTCCGGCAGCGTGGTCCCGATCAGCACGATCTTGCCCGCAAAGGCCTTCGCCATTGCGGCCGGCGACCGGGTCGCGCAGCGGAGGACGTCGATGAGGGCGTAGGTCGGGATCGTCTCGGGGTGGCGTTCGGGCGCCAGGACGACCGCGCTCGGCATGGGTGGGCCCCCGGCGCGCCGGAGCAGCGCGGCCGGTTCCGGGTTTACAAGTACGGCGTCTCCGCGGTCAAACTCGGCATCGAGGTGCTGCACTTCACGATCCCGCTGCTGTTGCTGACCCAATTCGAGGCGTCGAAGACTTTCATCGGGGCCGTGGTTATCGCGGGAGAGCTCGCCGGGATGATCTTCGCCTGGGCGAGCGGGGCGCTCATAGACCGCGTGCATCCGCCGAAGATCCTCGCC
>CAZDYT010000406.1:0-4365 GCA_964509395.1 uncultured bacterium | reverse complement strand
TTCGTCGAGTCCGACATCATGTCCTACCTCGCCCAGCGGAAGACGGTGGAGGACATCCTCGGCGGGGTCCACAAGGCGATCGCCACGCGGACGATGGCGCTCGTCCGGCGCGTGGGGGTCGAGGACGAGGTGACGTTCACCGGCGGGGTGTCGCGCAACATCGGCATGGTGCGCGGGCTGGAAGCCGTCCTCGGGCGGCCGATCAACGTGAGCGACGAGGGCCACTACGTGGGCGCCCTCGGCGCGGCGCTCTTCGCGCTCGAGCGCGCGGAGGCCGCCGCCACGGCGGGCGCGCCGGTGGGCGCGGGGAGGAGCTGAGCCATGCTCGTCGCCGGCATCGACCTCGGATCGGGGACGACGAAGTGCGTGCTCGTGGACGAGCGCGGGACCGTGCGGGGGCGCGGCCTCGTCCGCACCAAGGCCGACTTCGAGAAGGTCGCTGGCGAGACGCTGGAGGCGGCCCGGCTCGATGAGGGGCCCACGGGCGAAGAGGTCGGCTACGTGGCCACGACGGGGCTCGGACGCTACGCGATCCCGTTCCGGGACATTCAGATCACCGATCTCACCTGCGGGGCCCGGGGGGCGGCCGCCATGTTCCCCGGGACCCGGTTCGTGCTCGACATCGGCGCCCAGTGCTCCCGGGCGATCAAGCTTCGTGACGGCGGCAAGGTGAAGGAGTTTCACATGAACGAAAAGTGCGCCGCCGGCTCGGGCGGCTTCCTCGAGCGCGCCGCGAAGTACCTGGAGGTGACGGTCGCCGACGTGGGCCCCCTCTCCCTGCGCGCCACGAAGCCCCAGCCGATCTCGAGCGTCTGCGCCGTCCTCGCCGAATCCGAGATCATCAACCACGTCTCGGAAGGCGTGTCGGTGGAGAACATCCTTCGGGGCATCCACAACTCGCTGGCGGACCGGGCCCTGTCCCTGCTCAAGCGCGTGGGGCTCGATGGCGAGGTGGCGTTCATCGGCGGAGTCGCCCGGCAGGAGGGGATGGTCCTCGCCCTGCGCGAGAAGCTCGGGGTGCCCGTCAACGTGCCGGACGCGCCGGAGTTCACGACGGCCCTCGGGGCCGCGCTCCTCGGGCTCCAGCGGCTCCGCAAGCTCTCGACGGCCGTGGCGGCGTGAGGGAGGCGCGCGATGAGCAGAAGCGCGATCGCGACCCGGCCGGTCGAACCGACGGACCTGGACGCCGTCGTCCGGATCGACGAGAACCTCTCCGGCCACCCCCGCAAGGAGTACTGGCAGCGGCGCCTCGAGCTGAGCCTCTTGCGTCCGCCGTGGATGTCGCTGGTCGCCGAGACCGACGGCCGGGTCGTCGGCTTCGTCTTCGGTTGGGTCGGGGAGTCCGAGTTCGGCATCGCCGAGCCGACGGCCTGGCTCGACCTGATCGGAGTGGACCCCCCGTATCGGGGCCGGGGAGTCGGCCAGGCGCTCGTCGAGCGGTTCGTCGCGAGCGGACGGGAGCTCCGGGCGATCGGCAAGGTCGCCACGCTGATCGACCTCGACCAGGCGGACATCCGCGAGTTCTTCCTGCGGCTGGGGTTCCGCCACGGGCCGATGGTCCAGATGGAGAAGCCCGCGTGATGGCGCGGAATTCGGTGCTGCCAAGACTCTGAAGGAGGTCTCCCATGTGTTCCTGCCATGCCGCGCTGAAGCGGGAGGCGCCCACCAACATCGGATTGGCCACCGCGGAGCTCCGTCACGAGCACGACGTCATCCTCCGCGCCCTCGCGATCCTCGAGCGGGCGGGGGAGCGTCTCGCGTCCGGTCGGCCCGTGGACGAGACCGCGCTGGCCGAGCTCGTGGAGCTCATCCGCACGTTCGCCGACCGGTGCCACCACGGGAAGGAAGAAGACCAGCTCTTTCCCGTGCTGCAGGCGAAGGGGGTGGGGGGGACGCTCACCGTCTTCCTCGAGGAGCACGAGGAAGGGCGCGGCTACCTCGGGACCCTGTCGAGCGCTGCCCCACCGGCCGAGCGGGCGGCCGCGGCGCGCCGGTACGTCGGCCTCCTGCGTGACCACATCGAGCGGGAGAACGGGGTCCTCTTCCCGATGGCCGACGACGTGCTGAGCGCGGATGAGCATGCCGACCTCGCCAAGCGCTACGCGGAGGTGGAGCTCCGCGTGGTGGGGCCGGGCGTCCACGCTGAGCTCCTTGCCGCGCTGGACAGGCTCGAGGCCGCCATCCCCGAGGCGGCTGGGCCGGCGGCCGCGCCGGCTGCGAGCGAGGCTGCCCCGTGAGCGTCAAGGTCAGGCGCGTCGACCGCATCTCGATCGCGGTGCGAAGCCTGGAGGCGGCGCGGGCGTTCTTCGAGCGCCACTTCGGCGCCGAGTTCGGTCCGGTCGAGGACGTGACCGTGGACGGCTACCGCTACGTCCCCTTCACGGTCGCGGGCTTCACGCTGGAGCTGCTCGAGCCGTACAACCCCGACCACCCCATCGCGCGCTTTCTCGACAAGCGCGGCGAGGGGATCTACCAGCTCTCGCTCATGGTGGAAGACGTCGACGGCGCCGTCGAGGCCCTCCGGGCGGCTGGCCTCCGCGTCCTCGGCCCGCGCACGTACCCCGAGGACATGGTGCTGGAAGGCTGCCGCTGGAAGGAAGCATTCGTCCACCCGCGCGACGCCTTCGGCGTGCTCCTCTTCCTCGGCGAACGCACCCCCGTCGCGCGCTGACGGAGCCACCCGCCGTTCTCGGCGGCGGGGCCCGTCGGCGGCGATGTATCATCGAGCCGTGAACAACCAAGGCGCGGACTCCCCTGGCGTCGGATGCCCGTGACCCCGTTCCGCGTGGCCGTCGTCGGGGGCGGCATCGCCGGGCTGGCCGCCGCCCATCGTCTCGTCGAGGCCGGGCGCGAGCGCGGGCGCCCCGTCGCCGTGACCCTGTTCGAGGCGAGCTCCCGGCTCGGCGGCACGATCCAGACCGAGCGCGCCGACGGGTTCCTCCTCGAGGCCGGTCCCGACTCCTTCGTCTCCGAGAAGCCGTGGGGGCTGGCGCTCGCGGAGCGGGTCGGGCTCGGCCCGCGGCTTCGCCGGACCGACGAGCGCTACCGGCGCACGTACGTGGTCCACGGTGGTCGGCTCCACCCGCTGCCGGAGGGGTTCCTCTTGCTGGCCCCGACCCGGCTCTGGCCGCTGGTGACCTCCCCGCTCTTCTCGTGGCGCGGTAAGCTTCGCATGGCGCTCGACCTCGTCCTGCCGCGTGGTGACGCCAACGGCGACGAGAGCCTCGCGCGGTTCGTCACGCGGCGGCTCGGACGGGAGGCCCTCGAGCGGGTCGCGGAGCCGCTCGTAGCGGGCATCTACACGGCGGACCCCGAGCGGCTGAGCCTGGCGGCAACGATGCCCCGGTTCCTCGCGCTCGAGCGCGAGCACCGGAGTCTGATCCTCGCGCTCCGGCGGGGCACGACCCGGCGCGAGCAGGCCGGGGCCAGCGGCGCGCGCTGGAGCCTCTTCGTCACCCTGGCCGGCGGGATGGGGGAGCTTCTGGAGGCGCTCGTTGCGCGGCTGCCGGCGGAGGCCGTGCGACTCGGGTGCCCGGTGGTGGCGGTGCTCCGGGACGCGGACGACGCCCTGTGGGCGGTCCGGCTCCGGGACGGCCACCGCGTCGCAGCCGACGGCGTGATCCTCGCCGGCCAGGCGCCGCGGATGGGGGAACTCGTGCGTGAGGCGGACCCCGAGCTGGCCCGCCGGCTCGGGGAGATCCCGTACGCCTCGTCCGCCTCCGTGTCGCTGGCCTACCCGCGCGCGGCGATTCGCCATCCACTGGATGGGTTCGGCTTCGTCGTCCCGCGGCGCGAAGGACGCGCCGCCCTCGCCTGCACGTTCTCGAGCGTCAAGTACCCCGGGCGGGCCCCGGAAGGGTTCGCGTTGCTACGCGTCTTCCTCGGCGGCGCGCTCGGCGATGCGGTTCTCGAGCACGACGACGCCACCTTGATCCGGCTGGCGCACGACGACATCGCCGCGCTCCTCGGGATCGAGAGCGCCCCGGTCCTGACCCGGGTCTCGCGGCACCCGGCAGCGATGCCGCAGTACGAGGTGGGACACCTCGACCGCATCGGCGCCATCGAGGCGCGGCTGGCGGTCCTCCCCGGCCTCGCGGTGGCGGGCTCGGCCTACCGCGGCGTCGGGATCGCCGACTGCATCCGCTCCGGCGAAGAGGCCGCCGACCGGCTGCTGGCCGGGTTCTAGCCATGGACGGCAAATCCCCCGGCGCCTTCGACGGCCGGTCCGCGGGGCCTGCCGCGGCGAACCGCCCCACGGTGCTCGCTCCCGCACGAGCGCGAGGTTGGCGACGCGCGTGACCGGCAAGGGAACGCCGGCGGCGTGTCGCGGTGCGCTCCGCGCCGTGGGGCGCCCCGTTCGCCGCG
>CAZDYT010000405.1:0-4367 GCA_964509395.1 uncultured bacterium | reverse complement strand
CGGGGTGCGAGGTGTGGCGAACCGCGCGCCTCTGACTCCGGAGTTCGCCTTCCGCCTCGGCCGGGTGGCCGCCGCGTACCTCGCCGAGCGTGCGGACGCGGCCGGGTCGCGTCCCGCCATCCTCGTGGGACGCGACACGCGGCTATCGGGACCGCTCCTCGAGCAAGCGCTGGTGGCCGGGATTCTGTCCACGGGCGTGGACGCCCTCGTCGCCGGGGTCCTGCCGACCGCCGCCATCGCCATGCTGAGCCGCGGGCTCGGTGCCCGGGGCGGCGTGGTCCTTTCCGCTTCGCACAACCCGTTCGAGGACAACGGGATCAAGCTCTTCTCGAGCGAGGGCGGCAAGCTCCCTGACGCGTGGGAGGACGAGATCGCGGCGCGGCTCGACGCCCCCGACGGCCTGCCGCGGCCGACCGGGGCGGGCATCGGGCGGCTCGTGCCGGTCACGGGCGCGGAGCGGCGGTACCTCGACGCGCTCCGCGCGACCGTGCCATCCTCGCTCGACCTTGCCGGGCTGCGGCTCGTGCTCGACTGCGCCCACGGCGCGACGTGCCGCATGGCGCCGCGCCTGTTCCGGAGCCTGGGCGCGGAGGTCGCGGCGTTCGGCGTCCGGCCCACCGGGACGAACATCAACGCAGGCGTCGGCGCCCTCCACCCGGAGCGGCTCCAGGCGCGGGTGCGGGCGCTGGGCGGCGCGGTCGGGCTCGCGTTCGACGGGGATGGCGATCGCCTGATGACGGTGGACGAGCAGGGGGAGGTCCGGGACGGCGATCATCTCCTCGGGATCTTCGCGACCGAGCTCAGGGCGCGGGGGACGCTGCGGGGTGGCGTGGTCGTGTCGACGGTCATGGCGAATCTCGGCCTCGAACGGGCGCTCGCCGTGTTGGGCGTCGGCATGGTGCGGACCCCTGTGGGGGACCGGTATGTGCTCGAGGAGATGCATCGCCGGTCCGCCAACCTCGGGGGCGAGCAGTCCGGCCACATCATCTTCCTCGACCATGCCCCCACCGGGGATGGCCTCCTCTCGGCGCTCCAGCTCGTCCGGATCCTCCGTGAGACGGGCCGGCCGCTCGCAGAGCTGGCCGCGCAGGTTCAGAAGCTTCCCCAGGTGCTCGCCAACGTGGCCGTGAGGGCCAAGCCGCCGCTCACGAGCCTGCCCGCGGTAGGCGAGGTGGTGGAGCGCTGGGAGAGGAAGCTCGAGGGGCGCGTCCGGATCCTCGTCCGGTACTCCGGCACCGAACCCCTGGCGCGCGTCATGGTGGAAGGCGACGACGGGATGGCGATCGAGGGCGCGGCGCAAGAGATCGCGTCAGCGATCCGCGCCGAGATCGGGCAGGCGCCGTGAGGACCGGGCGACGGGTGGGGCGGCGGGCCCGCCGGGCCCTGGTGTGGCTGGTTCTCCCGCTGGCGCTGACTGGCTGCGGCGGCAAGAAGAAGAGCACGAGCGGCCCAACGAGCGCCGAAGAGCTGGTGTTCCTCCTCGAGCACAACGCGCGCTTCAACGATGGGCGCACGGTCCGGTGGCCGACCCTCCCGATCCGCGTCTTCCTCAACAGCATCGCCCGCGAGGACGAGGTGACGGAGTGGACGGGAGCGACCGGGGGCAAGGTGACGTTCACGTTCGTGGGAAGCGGGGCGGTAGCGGACATCAGCTTCAGCTTCGGCACCGGGGCCGACATCTGCGGCGCCACCACAATCGAGTTCGACACCGGCGGCGAGATCCTCTCGGCCGACGTCCGCGTCGTCCAGGCGGTGTTCCGCGGCCCCCAGTGCGTGCGCACCGTCCCGCATGAGGTTGGACACGCGATCGGCTTCCTCGATCACACGGCGGACGGCGGGCTCATGGATATCGACGGGGGCGACGGGCGGATCACGGAGCCGGTGATGACGATGTTCCGGAATCTCTACTCACTGGCGCCCGGCACCCTCATCGGTACGCCCGAGCGCCTCCGGACGGCCCTCCAGCGCTCCGGTGGGCGCTCCGTGATCACCATCGTGGACCCGGTGCGGCGATGAGACAGGCGGTGCTCGCGGTCACGCTGGTCCTCCTCGCCGTCGGCGCCGGGTCGGAGGCCGGCATGGTGCGGATGGTCGTGGCCGATCTGCCCTACGCGCGGGTCTGGGACGCTGCGGTGCGCGCCGTTGCGGGGTACCCGCTCGAGCGCGCCGCCGACGGGGTCATCACCACAGCGTGGCGGGAGCGCGCGCCGCGCGAGGGCGAAGCGGGCTTCAGCCGGGTCGCCGAGCGCCTGAGCCTGCGCGTGGAGCCGTTCGCCGAGCGGATCACGCGCGTCACCGTCGAGGTGGAGGCGAAGGGGTGGCGCGAGAGTGAGTGGGTTCCCATCCCCGACACCGAGGCGATCGCGCGCGAGGTCCTCGCGCGGATTCGGGATGCGCAGGGCTGAGGGGATCCCGATCGGGGCGGCCGGGGTGACGGCCGGAGGAGCCGTTCCGTGATCCTGGGCGTCGGTGTCGACCTCGTCCGGATCGAGCGGGTCCGCCAGGCGATGGAGCGCTGGCAGGAGCGGTTTCTCGAGCGCGTGTTCACCCCGGACGAGGTCACCTACGCACGGCGGCGGCGTAACCCGGCCGAGCACTTGGCGGCGCGCTTCGCGGCGAAAGAAGCCACGCTGAAGGCCCTGGGCATCGGGCTCACGATGGGGGTCCGCTGGCGCGACATGGAGGTGCGGCGGGCACGCGGCGAACGGCCGCGCGTCTCCCTCTCGGGCCGGACGGCCGCCCTCGTCGCGGCGCGCGGCGTGCGCGCCCTCCATCTTTCGCTCACCCACGACGGCGACTACGCCATGGCGCAGGTCCTCGCCGAGGGCGACCCGGCCCGGCGGAGCGAAGGGACATGATCCGGCTCGCCACCGCGGAGGAGATGCGGCGGGGCGACCGGCGCGCCACCGAGCGCTTCGGGGTTCCGAGCCTCCTCTTGATGGAGAACGCAGGCCGCGGGGCGGCGGATGCCATCGAGCGGGTGCTCGGGCCCGCGCGAGGGCGCCGCGTCGCAGTCGTCTGCGGGAAGGGGAACAACGGGGGCGACGGGTTCGTGGTGGCCCGCCACCTCGCGGGGCGCGGCGCGGCGGTCCACGTGTGGCTGGTCGCTCGCGCGGCCGACGTGCGCGGCGACGCGGCGAGCAATCTCGACGCGCTCGTGCGCGCGGCGCTCCCGCTCACCGAGGTGACCGGGCCGACGGGCCCGGCAGGGATCGAGCGCCTTCGCCGCGGGCTGGGGGAAGCCGACCTCCTCGTCGACGCCTTGCTGGGGACTGGCGTCAGCGGCCCGGCCACCGGCCTCATCGCGGACGCGATCGCGGCGCTGAACGAGGCCGAGCGCCCCGTGTGCGCGCTGGACCTCCCCTCGGGGCTCTCGGCCGATCACGGCCAGATCCTCGGCCCGGCGGTGCGGGCCCGCCTGACCGTGACGTTCGGGCTGCCGAAGCTCGGGCTCTTCCTCTACCCGGCCGCGGCATGCGCGGGGCGCGTCGAGCTGGTGGATTTGGGGGTCCCGCGCGCCTGGCTCGAGGAGGGGCTGAGCGTCGGCATGGCCGAGCCGGAGGACATCGCCGCCATCCTCCCTCCGCGACCGGCCGATGCGCACAAGGGGCACTACGGCCACCTCCTCGTGGTCGCCGGCTCGCTCGGGAAGACCGGGGCCGCGGTGCTCGCGGCCCTCGGTGCCCTGAGGGCCGGGACCGGCCTCGTCACCTGCGCGCTCCCGGGGACCCAGCAGCCCATTGTGGCGGCGCACCTCGCCGAGGCCATGACCGAAGCCCTGCCGGAGACGGCTGCGCAGACGCTCTCGGCGAAGGCGCTGGACCGGCTGCTCGAGCTCGGAGCCCGCATGGATGCCGTCGCGGTCGGCCCCGGCGTGGGGCTCGAGGCCGAGACGCAGGGCACGGTGCGCGAGCTCGTGCTCGGCGTAGAGCGGCCGATGGTGGTGGACGCAGACGCCCTGGCGGCCTGCGTGGGCCACCTCCCGCGCCTTCGCGAGGCCCGCGGCCCGCGCCTCCTGACCCCGCACCCGGGCGAAGCCGCGCGCCTCCTCGGCCGCCGTATCGCAGAGGTCCAGGCGGACCGCATCGGGAGCGCCCGCGCCCTCGCCGACGCGAGCGGGGCGTGGGTCGCCCTCAAGGGGGCCGGGACGCTCGTCGCGAGCCCGGGAGGCGCCCAGGCGGACGTCCTCCTGAACCCGACAGGAAATCCCGGGATGGCGACCGGCGGGATGGGTGACGTCCTGACGGGGATCGCCGGAGGCCTACTGGCCCAGGGGCTCCGGCCAGAGGCGGCGCTTCGCGCTGCGGTCTACCTGCACGGCCTCGCGGGCGACCTCGCGGCGGCCGACCGGGGGAACGCCGGGCTCC
>CAZDYT010000404.1:0-4371 GCA_964509395.1 uncultured bacterium | reverse complement strand
GTTCAGCTCCTTCTCCGCATCGCGACTGAAAGAGCCGGCCACGACCCGCCGCATCAGACCCGGCCTCGCCAGGCGGTTGACCCCGGTGCCCCGGCCGCCGCTACCGGCCCGCGCCCGCTCGCCCATGATCGGGTAGATCACCTGTAGATCCCGGGGCCGGCGCTCGGCGACGAAACGCGCCTCCAGCGCCGTCAGGACGGACTCGGCCACGAGGCGGTAGGTGTTCCCGGACAGGACGACGGTGGCCTCGTCGCGGACCTGCGCGGCGGCCTCGGCGGCGCTCACGAAGACGGCCATAGCTACGCCCCTACGCCTGCGGGTCTCGGGGTTTCCGGTCACGGAACGCGCGGATGCGCGCCTCGCGATCCGGGAACGAATAGCAGAGGGCGATCAGCTCGCGCTCGTAGTCCACGCCGACCTCGGGGCTCGCCCGGTCCGCCATCCGCAGCGCGGCCTTGAGGAACACGAGCGCCTCGAGCCGGTTCCGCGCGATCAGGCCCGCGATCCGCTCCGTGTCCGCGTCCAGGGCGTGATCCGGCACCAGGAAGTCAACCAGACCGATCGCCTTGGCCTGGGTCGCGTCGATGCGCTCCCCGGTATAGAGGAGGTAGGCGGCCATGCCGCGGCCGACCAGCCTCGGGAGGTACTGCGTTCCGCCGGCGCCCGGGATCCAGCCGAGGGTCACCTCGGGCATGCCGAACTCCGCGGTCTCGGACGCGATCCGCAGGTCGCACGCCAGCGCCAGCTCCAGGCCCCCCCCGAGCGCGTACCCGCGGATCATCGCGACGACGGGCTTGACGCAGCGCCGGAGGAGATGCGGTGCCTCCATCTCGACGGTGTCTCGCTTCTCCACCGGCGTCCGCCCCGACGTCTCGTAGATGTCGCTCCCCGTGGAGAAGGCGCGAGTCCCGGCCCCGCGCAGGACGACCACGCGGACCTCAGGATCGTGGTTGATCGCCTCCACGTGGCGCGCCAGAGCTTGCCTCATCGCGTCGGTCACGGCGTTCAGCTTGTCGGGCCGGTTGAGCGTCAGCGTGGCCACCCCATCCTTCGCACCGTAGAGCAGCTCCATGTGGCGTCGGCTCCCCTGCGCGGGCGGGCGCGCCCCCGGGTCACCCCGCGATCGAGGCGCCCCCGTCGACGACGAGGTTCTGTCCCGTGATGAACTCCGACTCCGGAGAGGCCAGGAAGACCGCGCACGCGGCCACGTCCTCGGGCGTCCCCAGGCGGTGGTAGGGCGTCCTCCGGCGCACCTCCTCGAGCTTGCCGGCCGCGGCCAGCGCCCGCGTGGCGTCGGTCACGATGAAGCCCGGACAGATCGCGTTGACCCCGATCCCGTGCGGCCCCGCCTCGACCGCCAGTTGGCGCGTCAGGCTCGAGACGCCGCCCTTCGCCGCGCAGTAGTCGGCCCGACCCGGCCCGCCGCCCTGCACCGCCAGCCTGGACGAGATGTTGATGATCCGGCCCCCCTGGCCCTGCCGGATCAGCTGCCGCAGGGCGGCCTGGCATCCGAACCAGACCCCGGTCAGGTCGACGCCGATCACCTCGAGCCATTCGGCCTCCGTCTTGTCGACGGCCGGACTCAGCGTGGACTGGATGCCGGCGTTGTTCACCATGACGTGCAGCGCCCCGAACTCCGTGACGGCCCGGCCCACGAGCGACTCCACGTCCGCGCGACACGTGACGTCGGTCGCCACGTAGGTCGCATGCCCGCCCCCGGCCCGAATCGCGTCCGCGGTCGGCAGTGCCCCGTCAGCCGGATGCTCACGCAGGTCGCCGATCGTCACGGCGGCGCCCTCGCGGGCGAAGGCGAGGGCGATCGCCCGGCCCAGCCCGGAGGTCCCGCCGGTCACGACGGCGACCCGCCCAGCCAGCCGTCCCGCGCGTGAAGCGCCCAGCCCCGCCATACGCCCTTACAGGAGCCCCGCGCGGACCAAGGCGCTCCGGACCGCGGCCCGCTCCTCGTCCGTCGCCGGCGGCAGGGGAGCCCGCACAACCGCGTTCTTGAGCACCCCCTGAAAGACCAGCGCCTCTTTCATCCGCACCCGGTAGTTGCGGAGGGGCGCCGCGTAGATCGCCTGGCAGAGGGGGTCGAGCCGGTCGCGGAGCGCCGCCCCGGCCATCAGGTCGCCTCGCCGCACGGCGTCCAGCATCGCGATCTGCAAGGCCGTCGCCGTCGCCCCCATGCCGAGGAGCGCCCCGGCCGCCCCGAGGAGATACGACTCGTAGATGAAGGTGTCGTTCCCGGTGAGGATCTTGAGCGGCCGGGGAAAGGTGCGGTTCACCCGAACGATCTGGATGAAACGGGACGCGTCGAAGCTCGCTTCCTTGAGCCCGACGACCCCTTCGACCTCGGCGAGCAGGCGCAACGTCTCGGCCGCGTACACCACGCCGCCGAACTGGGCCGGGCGGTGGAACACGATGACCGGGAGCCCGCTCGCCTCGATGATCGCGCGGTGGTACTCGACGACCGAGCGCGCCGGCAGGCCTTCGCCGCCGAAGGCCCGCGGCGGGAACACCAGCAGGCCGGCCGCGCCCGCCCGACTGGCGCTGCGCGCCTGGGCCACGGCCTCCTCGGTGAACTCGCTGATGATTCCCGTCACGACGGGCAGCCGGCTCCCGACCGCCTGCACGACCCGCCCGAGCACCTGGGCGCGCTCCTCGGGGTACAGCAGCTCACCCTCGCCCGCGCTCGAGTTCACGACCATCGCCTTCGGACCGTCGTCCGCGATCCAGCGGACGTACCGCTCCATCCTGTCAAGGTCAATGGCCCCGTCGTCCCGCATCGGCAACACGGGCGCGGCCAGGTAGCCCTCGACATCGAGCGTGCGCACCGTTCCCATCGCGCTGGTCACCCCTTCACCGCGCCGGCGGCGAGGCCGGTCGCGAGATAGCGCTGCACGGCCGCCCCGAGGATCGCCGTCGGGAGCAGCACGAGCATCCCCGCGGCCGCGACCCGATCCCAGTAGACCGCACGCTCCGTGATGAAGCCGGAGATCATGACCGGCAGCGTCCGCGCGCCGCGTCCCGTCAGGATCACTGCGTAGATGAAGTCGTTCCACGAGTAGAGGAACGTGAGGACCGCGGTAGCGGCGATGCCCGGCGCCATGATGGGAATCACCACGCGCCACAGGGCCTCGAGCCGCCCACAGCCGTCCACCAGCGCGGCTTCCTCCAGCTCGACGGGTACCCGCAGCACGAATCCCCGCAAGAGCCACACGCTCAGGGGCAGGGTCAGGGAGATGTGAGTGAGGATGAGGCCGAGCCGGGTGTCGAGGAGCCCCAGCCGGGAGTAGATCACGTAGAGCGGGATGATCATCGCGATCGGCGGCATGACGTGCACGCACAGCACCGCGAGAGACAGCGGCTCCCGCCCGTGATACCGGAACCGCACGAAGCTGTAGGCGGCCGGCAAGCCGATCGCGATGGCCCCGGCGCTGCTGCACACGGCCACCACGAGGCTGTTCTGGAGATACCGCGCGAAGGGGTGGAGCGTCAGCACCTCGCGGTACCCCGACAGGGACGGCGTGAACCGCCATGGCGGCGGCAGCTCGATCAGCAGCGTCTCCGGCAAGATCGAGAGCCGCGCCAGCCACAGGATCGGGAAGGCCACGTACCCGACGAGCAGGGCGCTCCCGGCCGCCAGGGCCACCCGGCCGGCGCGAGCGGCGAGATCGCCTCTCAGATCCTGCCGCAGCTCCGGCGCCAGTACGAGCTGGTCCTGCTCGACGTCAAGGCGACCGACCGCCAGGGACGGCCGGTGGCCGGGGTGACGCTCGCGGACCTGACCGATCCCGACCGGGGCCGGTACCGGTGGCACTTCGCCCAGGTCGATACAGTGGTGCACCTCGCCTACCGGCACCCCGGGTCGGCCGACTGGGGAGCCGACCTTCCGCCCCTCGAGCGCTTCGAGGGGGAGCTGCTCAACGTGCGAATGGCGCAGAACGTCTACCGGTGCGCGCTAGAGGCCGGCGCGCGGCGCGTGGTCATGGCGAGCTCGAATCACGCGGCCGACTGGTACGAGCACAACCTCGTCCATGCCCGGAAGCGGGAGATGGTCTACCCGACCGACCTCCCACTGTCGGACAACTTCTATGGCTGGGCGAAGGCGGCCTACGAGCTCCTGGGCTTCGTCTACGCGTCGGGGGTGTTCGGGCGGACGCTCGAGGTGGTCCAGATTCGCATCGGGGCGCCACGGGGCATCTCCGGCCGGCACTACGAGGGGACGCTGTCCGAGCAACACGCCGGACCTGGCGGCTCGGGGCTGGCGAATTTCAAGCGGGACCTCGGCGCCTGGATCAGCGCGCGGGACCTTGCCCAGCTCTTCTCCCGGGCCATCGAGGCTCCCGTCATCGCGGACGACCATGGGGT
>CAZDYT010000403.1:0-4373 GCA_964509395.1 uncultured bacterium | reverse complement strand
GGAGCCGGCGAAGGCAGCCCTCGACGCCCTCCACGCGAAGGTCGCCGAGGCCGCCCGCCGGAAGGGAGAGTAGCCGCGGGCGCGCGACCCGAGCGTGTTACTCACCGAGCGAGACCGGAAGGTTGACGGTCTCTTCCTTGTAGGGCGACGGGATGTAGGACAGCTCGAGACGGATGTCCCGGAGGTTCTTGCCGTGGAGCGCGGCGGCCGGGAAGGGCACCTCGATGCTCTGCGTGGTCTCCATACCGGGGTCCAGGCGGTCCGTTGAGTACGAGTAGAATGGAAAATTGGTGCCCTGGCGGCCGTCGGCCAACGGGATCAGCTTACCCTGGGCGTCGACGTACTCGATCTTGCCACCGAGCAGGCGGGCCGTCTGGTCCTCCGAGATGTTCCGGAGCTTCAGCGTGCCCTTGAGCCTGGGTGGATCCACGACCTTGCCGGTTCCCTGCGCCACGCGTTCGGTGATCTTCATGTCCTGAAGGGCCCCGGACAGGAACGAGGCCTTCAGCGAGACGGTCCCCGGCGTCAGGGTGAAGGTCTTCTCCTCCACCGCGGCCGCCGCGGCGGGCTGCTGTTGCTGGCTGCACGCTGCCCCACCGACGGTGACGAGGGCCGCGCCGAGCAGGGCCATCACACTGGACGTGTTCAGCCGGATCATGTCGCTTCCTCCTAGTCGCGGGCGGCCGTGGCGGCCCCTCCTCGGGCCGGGGCCCGCCACCCGGTCCCGCGGGTCTTGCGGACCGGCCGACGCGGCTACGCCCCGTCGGTCGCCGCAATGGTCGTCCTGGCCGGCGCCGCCTGCGTCCGCACGCGCCTCTCGGCCCGGGCCTGGCAGGCGCTGCAGCGCTGGGCAAACGGCAAGACACGGAGCCGCGCCAGCTCGATCGGGTCCGCGCAGTCGTGGCAGATCCCGTACCGGCCCCGCTGGAGCCGTTCGAGCGCGGCCTCGATCTGACTGACCTGCCGGCTCTCACGGTCCATCAGGGCGACCTGAATCTCGTCCGTCAGGGCCTCGGCCGCCCACACGGCGGCATCCGCGGGCCGGCCACTGTCGTGCACCCGCCGCTGGCCGACGCGGCGGCGCAGCGCCTCCTTGAGCTGAGCGTGCTTCTCCCGCAGGAACCGCTCGATCTCCTTCCTGGTCCTCCGGTCCAGCGTCGTCTTGGACCTCATGGCCCGTGCCTCCTCTGAGGAAGTGTCCTCTGGGAACGCATGCCCTGTACCGAGGGGGAGTCGGAGGCACGCCTGCTCGCGGCTCGAGGCCCCAACGCGACCTCGGCGCGCGCGAGGGTCACCTGCCGGCTGATGTAGACGGGCAAGCGGCGTGCCACGAGAGGCGCGCGGGCTAACTCTGCGGCAAACCGGGACTGTCGCCTCGGCTGCCCTTGCGACGAGGTCTGTTGCGGCGACAGGCTGGCGCCACGACGACAGCCTGTCGCCGACTCAGGTCGCTCCTCTGGCGAGGTCGGCCGGGGGCGCCTCGAGCGGGACGGAAGGCTCCCTAGACCGACCTATGCGTGAAAGTACGCGCGAGACCAGGGCAGGCCCCGCGCGGCCGTGAGGCCAGCCAGCGTGGTCGCGAATAATGCGGGCCAGGAGCCTGTCGGACAAATCGCCCCACTCGCGAGAGGACTATCGCAACGCCTCAAGGTGTTCCGCTCCGAGCGCCGGCTTCGCCGGCGCAACCCCTGGGGGGAGCTCCGGAAGGGGGGCGGAGCCCCCCTCCGGGGGATCTAGCGGCGGGAGGGGGACCGCGCCAACGCGAGGTCGACGATCTCGAGAATGGTCTGCGGGTGGCTGCGCCCCGACGCGCGGGCCCCCTTGATGAACTCCCCCGCCGAGTCCAGGTGCGGGTTCGGGTTCGCCTCGATGAGGTACACCCGGTCGTGCGGGGCGAGCCGGAAGTCGAAGCGCGCGTAATCCCGAAGCTGCAGAGCCTGGAAGCTCGTGAGCGCAGCGTGCTGGAGCCTCTCGACGACTTCACCGGAAAGATCGGTGGGGATCCTGAACTTGCTGCCGCGGTAGGCACGCGTCCCTTCCTGCCACTTCACCTCCACGCCGGCGATCCGCGGCGTCCCTTCCGGCAGGTGGGAGAGATCGAGCTCCAGGGGGGGGAACGCCTCGGGCCGGGCGTTGCCGATCACGCTGATGTAGATCTCGCGCCCGTCGATGTATTGCTCGATGAGCACCGGATGGTTGAAGTCCGCGTGGAGCTCGTCGATGCGCTCCATCAGCTCCTTGATGCTGTGGACCAGCGCGCTGAAGCCGATGCCGATCGACCCGTCCTCGCGCACCGGCTTGACGATGACCGGGAAGTTGATGTCGTCGGCCCAGTCCAGGCGCCCGCGAAAGACCGTGGCGAACATCGGGGTCTGGATCCCGTGGAAGGCGAGGAGCTTCTTGGTCATGGCTTTGTCCATGGCCAGCGAGAGACCGCGCGGCCCAGAGCCCGTGTAGGGCAGACCGAGGAGCTCGTAGTAGGCGGCCACGTGGGGCTCTTTGGTGTCGTCGTCGCCGAAGGTCTCGACGAGGTTGAAGAGGAGGTCGGCCCGGACGCGGCGCAGCCGCCTGAGACACGATGCCGTCCCGTCGACGATCACCCGGAACATCTCGTGACCCGCCCGGCGGAGCACGTCCGTGATCTGCTCCACGTCGGTCTTGCGGCGCGCTCGCGCGCGGCGGCGCCGGGGCGCCGGCGCGTCGCCAGGGCCGTGGGCGATCCCGATCCGCAGTCTGGCCATCAGCGCCCGCGTCCGTCCCCGCCCGGCCTCGCCGGGGAGATCTGCGCGCGTTGCCGGGCTCGCGGAACGAAGCTGCCCCGACTCAGATAGTTCATGCTGAGGGTGGTCGCATAGGTCGTCAGCTCCACCAATGCCGTTCGCTCGGCCGGAATCTCGACGTAGAGCTGGAGACGCTCTGCCGTCTCCTCGATGCTGTGGATCAGGGCGCGCACCACGCTGCGGTGCACGCCGGTCCAGTACTCGATCTTGTTCACCAGGGCGCTCCGGTGCTCGCGGATCAGCTCCCAGGCGGGCCGGATGCCTCGCGTCCGGCGGCCCTTCCGGACGAAGAGGTCCGGGAGATCGTTCTCGAGAGCGACGTCCACCGGCGCGGCCTCGGGCCGGGTCGCCCCGAAGAACTCCTCCACCGTCATGTCCATCTCTTCGACCGTGATGTCGGCGGAGGCCAGGCGGACCACCGGCTCCGTCCGACCGAGCGTGCGCGCCATGCGGTCCACGTAGCGGAGCTTCCGCATGGCGGGCCACCCGCGGTAGCGCACTCGCCAGCGCGAGCGGGGAGTCAGCCAGACCGCGAACGTCTCGGCGAAGTCCTCGTCGGGGTGCTTCTGCGCGTACCAGCCCTCGAGGTGCCGGACGAAGTTCCGGTCGAAGGGGATCGGCCGGTAGTGCTCGCGATACGGACGATTGAAGGGGCCAAACAGAGACCGCCACTCGGCGGTCTCGTAGAGCTTGTACGCGTAGTTGAAGGCATGGCCGGCCTCGTGGCGCAAGTACATCCGGATTTCGCGGGCGTCCTCGAGGTCGTCGATCTCCTTCTCGAGCTGGGCGAGCTTGGGATCCGCGAGGTAGAGGGGGATCCCGATGATCGGCTCGCCCGACGGGCACCCCCACTCGTCGGTGAGGTAGCACGGGGGCCGGAAGTGCTCGAGCCCCTTCCGCTCGAGCTCGCGGTAGAGCCTCTGCACGTAGCGCTCCACCGGGGAGCCCTCCAGCTTCAGGCCGAGCCGGCTGATCCGCTGGGGCAGAAGCGCTCGGATGTCCGGTGGTGTGCTCTCGAAGGCGCGCATGCCCCTTCTATGCTACGCGCGGGGGGTGCGGCCTGTCATCTTCCTTCGAGGATCGCGGGGCCGACGGCGCCTCTGGTTCGACCTCCCCTCGTTCTTGTCCGGCACCCTCGGCTCGACGCGTTTCAGAGCACCCGGAGCTTGGGGTCCAGGACGTCCCGCAGCGAATCGCCGAAGAGGCTGAAGGCGAACACCGCCAGGCTGATGGCGAGGCCGGGGAAGATGGCCATCCACGGGGCGCGCTCCGCGTACTGCGAGGCGTCGCCCTGGAGCATGAGGCCCCAGGCGGGGGTGGGCTCTTGCACGCCGAGGCCGAGGAACGACAGGGAGGCTTCGAGCAGGATCGCCTACCCGAGGAAGGCCGTCAGCATGATGACGACCGCGACCCCCAGGAGGGTCGGGAGCATGAGACCGAGACGCTTGACGAAGTAGCCGTGCATGGGATCGGTCCCGGGCGGTCCGGCGTCCCCTCGATGCCGGACCGCCCCGGGGGTCCCGATCCGACCCGACACTCGCCCCGACGGCGCCCAGCGTCACGCGGCAGGCCCGCACCGCGACCTCGCGATCG
>CAZDYT010000402.1:0-4373 GCA_964509395.1 uncultured bacterium | reverse complement strand
CCTGTGCTCCGACGAATCGGCCTACGTAACAGGCCACATCTTGAGTCGTGGACGGCGGGATATTGCTGCTGTAAGGTCTGCCAGACTGGTGAACGATGGTCGCCTCGGCACGCGCGGCGACCGGGGAGAGCGCACCGATGGACCGTGACAGCGTCCAATGGCTCGGGCCAATGCCTGCGGTCGTCACACCGTTCGACGCGGCGGGCCGACTGGACGAGGAGGGGTTCAGGGCCAACGTAGAGCGACTGCTGGCGGCGGGGTCGACTGGGATCGTGGCGGGGGGATGCACCGGCGAGTTCTGGGCCTTGTCGGTCGCCGAGCGCAAGGCACTCTCCGAGCTGGCAGTCCGCGCGGTCCGCGGGCGCGGGACGGTCCTAGTCGGGACCGGTGCCGTCACCCAGCGCGAGGTGATCGAGCTCACCCACCATGCTCAGGCGGTTGGGTGCGACGGGGCGCTGGTGATGCCCCCGTACTTCGTCAAGCTGACGGACGACGAGATCTTCGCGCACTATGAGGCGGTCTCCGACGCTGGAGACCTGCCGCTGTGCCTGTACAACATCCCCGGCAACGCGGTGAACGCGATTACCCCGGGTCTTGCCGTGCGGCTGGCCGAGCTCGACCGAGTGGTCGCGATCAAGGAGAGCTCTGGGGACTGGAACAACTTCTACGCGACGCTGCTCGCCGTGCTGGATTGTCTGCGAGTTTTCTGCGGGCCGTCGTCGGTCTTCGGCGTGCCGGCGGTGCTGCTCGGGGCCGACGGCTTGATCGACTGCTTCCCGAACGTCTGGGCTCCTGGGGGTCTCGATCTGTTTTACGCCGCCCGGGAACGTCGGCTCGCCGAGGCCAAGGAATTGCAGGCCCTCGGGCGGCAGCTCACGGATCTCTTCACGAGCGGGGGCCGCACCCTCTACCCGGCGACGAAGGCAGCGATGGACCTCCTGGGGTACGCAGGTGGTGGCGCACCCCGTCCGCCGTTGCGCCCACTCGCGGGCGAGCCTCTCGAGGGGCTGCGGCACGGGCTCGTCGAGCTCGGCTTGCTCGGCGCCGCAGGCAGTACCCCGCACGCACCGAATGCCGCGGCGTCCCGCATCGTGGAGGCTCACCGGTAATCCCGCTACGAAGGAAGGTGGAAGCGCGATGACCAACCCGGCGAACGGCCTACCGAACGCTCCCGAGCTCACCCCCCCGCACTACAAGAAGAACTTCGGCGAGTTCATCGGCATCGGCCCCAATGGCAACCTGTGGGTTGAAGGCTGCGACGTGAAGGGACTGGCCGATCGCTTCGGCACGCCGCTCTTCGTCATCAGTGAGTCGCAGCTCCGCTACACGTACCGCCAATTCCGTGACGCGTTCAGGAGACATTACCAGGACGTCGAGATCCTGTTCGCCAACAAGTCGAACAACGGGCTGGCCTGCCGACACATCATGAACCAGGAGGGGGCGGGCGGCGACTGCTTCGGGGTCAACGAGATGTACCTCGCGCTGCTCGCAGGCACCAATCCCAAGACTCTCGTGCTCAACGGCTCCAACAAGGAGACCGAAGAACTCGAGATGGCGGTCCAGAATGGCCTGTGCATCAACATCGACGCGATGGACGAGCTCGAGCGCATCGATGCGATCGCCAAGCGGCTGAGTAAGGACGCCGATGTCGGCATCCGCCTTAAGCTCGACCTGGAGCCGCTTCGGGAGCGCCGGGGCGTGGCCATGCACGGCCCCGGCACGCTGAAGCAGCAGGCCGACAGCACCAAGTGGGGCATGAGCCGGGCTCAAACCGTCGACATCGTGAAGCGCGCTCGGGACCTTCCGCACATCCATCTGAGGGAGACGCACTTTCATCTGAGCCGCATGTCCAACGACCCACGCGACTTCGCGGTGATGGCGCGCGAGGTGGTGACCTGGTCGGGGTTCATCCGAGACCACACCGGATGGACGCCCCCGTGCATCGACATCGGGGGTGGGTGGACCTTCGGGAAGCCTTACGGGACTGGGCCGCGCTCCCAGCTCGACGACGCCTCGGCGCCGACAGCGGAGGACTACGCAGCCCACTGCTGCGCCGCTATCAAGGACGAGGCGCAGAAGCTCGGGCTGCCACTCCCCAAGCTGCGCCTGGAGCCGGGCCGTGCGCTGTCGGGACCATCCGGCATCGCCGTCGGGCGTGTCGGCGCGGTGAAGCAGGGGGAGAAGAAGAAGTGGGTGAACCTGGACCTGTCCACCAACCACCTGTCATGGGCGGCCGCGCTCGACTGGTACTACCACGCCGTGCCGGTGGTGAACACCGACGCCCCGGCCACCGAATTGGTCGACCTGGTGGGCCCGCTGTGCAACTCGGATGAGGTGGGGGCGCACCGCAAGCTGGCGCCGCTGTCGCGGGGCGACCTGGTCGCCTTCCTGGACACCGGGGGCTACACCGAGTCCTGTGCGGCACGGTACAATGCGCAACTGCTGCCGGCGACGGTCCTCGTGTGCGGCGATCGCGCCGAGATCACAACCGAGCGGGAGCAGCTCAAGGACATTGCCGGTCGGTTCCGCGTGCCGGCCCGCCTGCTGGCCGGATCCTTCGCCCCGGCAGACTAGGTCGGTCTCCATCCCGCCCCGGCATCGCCCGGGCTCCCGGAGACCTCGGGCGATGCCGGCCGACCAATTCCTGACGCAGACGGGGGTCTCGACATGGATCTGGGTCTCATGAGCCCCGCGGCCGGCGGGGGGGAGATGCCCAGCACGGACGACCTCGTGTCACCCGCCGAGCTCTTGTCGCCCCACGGTCGCGTGGTGATGGTGTCGGGCGCCTCTCGAGGCCTCGGGGCGGCGATCGCTCGCCGACTTCACGCCGACGGCTTCCACCTCTCGCTGGGCGTACGCGACCCCGCGCGGGCGGGAATGCGCCTGGGCCTGGCGGTGGGGGAGCGTGTGATGATCGAGCGGTTCGACGCCACGGAGCCGGGGACGGCGGGCCGATGGGTCGAGGCCACGCTGCGTCGGTTTGGCCGGCTCGACGGGCTGGTCAACAACGCCGGCATCCTCAAGCAGGTGACGTTCGACGAGGGGTCGGAGGAGCTCCTGGACGAGCTCTGGCAGGTCAACGTCAAGGGACCGTTCAGGCTGCTCCGCCTGACCCTCCCGCATCTTAAGGCGTCCGGCCACGGAAGGGTGGTCAACGTCGCGTCGACGGATGCCAAGCGCTACCGGGACCCCTCGGTGTCGATCGGGTACGCGATGGCGAAGCATGCCCTGCTGGCACTGAGCCACGCGGCGAAGTTCGCCGGCTGGGAGCACGGGGTTCGGGTGACGGCGCTGTGCCCCGGAGCGATCGACACCGAACTGGTTGCCGGGGTGCCGGGCGTGACGCCAGGGGCCAACCGGCTCGCGCCGGAGACCGTGGCCGAGATCGTCAGCCTGCTCTTCCGTCTGCCGAACACGGCGACGATCTCGGAGTTGGTGGTCAACACGCGGCTCGAGTCGACGCTGTGAGGCCGGGGCCCGGTGCCGAGCGGGTGCCCGTCGCCTTCGCTGGCCGCACCCTCTTCGCAATCCAAGGTCAAAGCCTCGCGGCCTTCCTAGCCAGCGTCGGCGTCCTGGCGCTCCGCGAGACCGCCACGGGGGCCGACCGCGGGGTGTTCTGCGGCATGGGGGTCTGCCAGGACTGCCTGGTCGTGGTCGACGGCGTGCCGAACCAGCGGGCGTGCATGCTGAAGATCACACGGCCGGTGACGGTAGCGCGCCAGACGGCCACGACGGCCGCCGCGGACAGCCACAGTCTCCCGCCCGTGTCACTCGACGACTATCGGACCGAGTGCCCTCAGATCCTGGTGATAGGCGGCGGCGCGGGAGGCCTGGCGAGCGCGGTGGCCGCCCGGAACACTAGCGCCCAGGTCGTGCTGCTCGACGAGCGCGGAACGCTCGGAGGGCAGTACTACAAGCAGATGGTCGTCGGGCGGCGTGGGGAGGCGCTGGACGCACAACAGGCAGAGGGGAGGATTCTCGTCGAGGCGGTCGCCCGGTCCGGTACGACTGTGGTGACCGAATGCGAGGTATGGGGCGCGTTCTCGACGGACGGCGCGGCCGCGGAAATCCTGGCCGTCGAGCCCGCGGGCACCCGCCGGTTTCGTCCCGCTCGACTGATTGTGGCAACCGGCGCGTACGAGCGGGGGCTCCCGGTACCAGGCTGGACGTTGCCCGGGGTCATGACCACCGGCGCCGCCCAGACGTTCTGGCGCAGTTATCGGACGTTGCCAGGTCGGCGGGTGTTGATCGCCGGCAACGGTCCCTTGAACATCCAGGTGGCCTGCGAGTTCGCGAAGGCGGGCGCGGCGGTCGTGGCTGTGGCTGAGAGCGCGGGTGCTCCCAGCCTCGGGTCGTTCCGGGCCCTCGCGGCG
>CAZDYT010000401.1:0-4432 GCA_964509395.1 uncultured bacterium | reverse complement strand
GCCGGGCCGGTCGATCCCGTGGAGATCCCCGGGCTCTCCGGGGTGCCATCAGCGGGCGACACCCTGGTGGCCGTGGCGGAGGAGCGGAAGGCGCGCCAGATCGCCCTGGCTCGCCAGGAGCAGGAGCGCAAGGTCACGGCGAGCGTGCGCGTCACGCTGGCCGACCTCCACAAGCAGATCGAGGCGGGCGAGGTCAAAGAACTCCGCGTCATCCTCAAAGGCGACGTCCACGGCTCGGTCGAGGCGCTCCAAGACGCCCTCGAGCGAGTCTCGACGGGGGAGGTCAAGGTCCGCGTGATCCACGGAGGGGTGGGCACGATCACGGAGACCGACGTCATGCTGGCCTCGGCCTCCAACGCCGTCATTCTCGGCTTCAACGTCAAGCCGGAGCCAAAGGCCCTGCAGCAAGCTCAGGCGGAGCGGGTCGAGGTCAAGACCTACAACGTCATTTACGAGGCCCTCAACGACATCAAGGCGGCGCTGGCCGGCATGCTCGCGCCCATCATCCGGGAAGTCCCGCTCGGCAAGGCGCAGGTGCGGGCGCTCTTCCCCATCAAGAACGTGGGGACGATTGCCGGCTGCCTCGTGAGCGAGGGGAAGGTCACGCGGTCCGGGAAGGCCCGCGTGCTCCGGGGCGGTCAGGTCGTCGGCGAGGGGCAGATCGGCTCGCTGAGGCGCTTCAAGGACGACGTGCGGGAAGTGCTCCAGGGGATGGAGTGTGGCGTGGGCGTGGACGGGGTCTCGGACATCAGCGTGGGTGATGTGATCGAGGTGTTTACGACCGAAGAAGTCGCCCGAGTGCTCTGATTTCGGCGGGGGTGTCGCCCCCGCCGACGGACCTCGCGGCGAGGGGTTGGAGGGTGCCCGTGGTCAGGGTGGCGGTGGGACTGGTGGAGTTGCATCTGGGCGAGGCGGGCTCCCTGAAGGAGAAGCGCCACATCCTGAAGGGGATGAAGGAGAGGGTGAAGAACCGCTTCAACGTGTCGGTCGCCGAGGTGGACCACGAGGATCTCTGGCAGCGGGCTACGCTGGCCGTGGCGTGCGTGGCGAACGACGGGCGACTCGCCAACGAGGTGGTCTCCAAGGCGGTGAACTTCATCGAGTCACTCTCCGACGGCGCCGTCATCGACGTCCGCGTGGAAGTACTCTGAGGGCGCATTCCGCGCTTGTCAGGCCGCGCGCTCGCCAGGCATGCAGGGGAAACGGCTCGACCGGGTCAACCAGCTCATCAAGGAGGAGATCTCGTATCTCCTCCAGCGTGAGCTCAAGGATCCGCGGCTCGGGTTCGTCACGGTGACGGAGGTGGCGATCTCGAAGGACCTCCGCAGCGGAAAGGTGTATGTGAGCGTGCTCGGCACGGATGAGCAGTGGCGCGCGTCGCTCGCCGCGCTCACGAGCGCGCGCGGGTTCATCCGGAGCTGGCTGGCGCCGCGCCTCCGACTGCGGGCAGTCCCCGATCTGACCTTCCACGCGGATCGCTCGATGGCCCACGCCGCCCACATCCAGCGCGTGCTCGAGCGACTGCGCGAATCGGAGCCGCCGCCGGAATCCGGAGAGCCGACGTGAGCGCCGTCCCGGCCGAGGTCACCCAGCTCATCCGTGCCGGCCAGCGGTTCCTGCTGCTGGCCCACCTCTACCCCGACGGCGACGTGCTCGGTTCGCAGCTCGGTCTCGGGCTGGCCCTGCGCGAGGCCGGGTGTCGCGCGGATTTCGCCTGCAGCCACCCGGTGCCGGAGCCCTTCCACTTTCTCCCGGGGGCCGGCGAGGTCCAGCAGTGGAAGGAGGGCCGCGGCGACTACGATGTGGTCGTGACGCTCGACTGTCCCGACCCCAGCCGCGTCGGGGGCCTGCTGGAAGGGTGCCGGCAGCCGGGGACGCGGGTCCTCAACATCGATCATCACGGAGACAACCGCCGGTACGGCGACGTGAGCTGGATCGAGCCGAGCGCCTCCGCGACGGGCGAGATGGTCTACGACCTGCTGGAGGCCATGGGGCTTCCGGTGACGCCCGACGTCGCGGTCAACCTCTTTACGGCGATCGTCACGGACACCGGATCCTTTCGCTACTCGAACACGTCCCCAAAGACGTTCCGGATCGCCGCACGACTCGTGGAAGCCGGCGCCAGCCCGGCGGACATCGCGATTCGGCTTTACGAGGCGCGCCACTTGGCCGGGCTTCATCTCTTGGGGCGGATCCTCCAGCAAGTGGAGACCAACTCCGACGGGACGATTGCCTGGGTCGTCATCGACCGGAGCCAGACCGAGTCCCCGGACCTCCTGGAAGCCGAGGACTTCATCACCTATCCGCGCTCGCTGCGCACTGCCAAGGTGGCCGTGCTCTTCCGCGAGCTGGCGGGGGCGGTGAAGGTGAGCCTCCGGGCCAAGGGCGAAGTGGACGTCGCGCGGATCGCGGCGCGCTTCGGCGGGGGGGGCCACCCGAACGCGGCCGGCGTGGTGCTGAACGGGGACCTCGCTCAGGCCAAGGAGCTCGTGCTCGGCGCGGTGGGTGAGGCCGTCGCCCAGACGCGATGAGCGGCCCGGGCGCATCCCTCGACGGGCTCCTGCTCGCCGAGAAGGGCGGCGGCGTCACCTCGTTCCAGGTGGTCGCGCATCTCCGTCGCGTCCTCCGCGTTCCCAAGGTCGGCCACGGCGGCACGCTCGATCCCATGGCCACGGGGGTCCTGCCGATTCTGCTGGGCCAGGCGACGAAGCTCACCCCGTACTTCCAGGCCGAGGACAAAGAGTACGTGGCGACCATCCGGCTCGGCGTGAGCACCGACACGCTCGACGCGACCGGCCGCGTCACCGCCGAGCGGCCCGTGCCCGCGCTCGACACTGACGCGATCCGGGCGACGCTCGCCCGCTTCGAGGGCGAGATCGAGCAGGTGCCGCCGATGTTCTCGGCGCTCCATGCCGGAGGACGGCGGCTGCACGAGCTGGCCCGCGCCGGGATCGAGGTCGCCCGCGCTCCGCGTCGAGTGCGCATCGATACCCTCGAGCTGCTCGAATGGGCGCTGCCACGGCTCCGGGTGCGCGTCGCGTGCGGGAAGGGCACGTACATCCGGAGCCTGGCGGCGGACCTCGGGGCCGCCCTGGGCTGTGGCGCGTGCCTCGAGGCCCTCGAGCGGACCCGACTCGGCCCGTTTTCGCTGACCGACGCCGTGCCTTGGCCCCTGATTCGGAGCGGCGATACGGCCGCGCTTGCCGCCCGGGTGCTTCCTGCCGACCGCGCTGTCGTGCACTTGCCGGCCGTGCGGCTGGAGGAGGCGGCAGCCCGCCGGCTCATGCGCGGCCAGCGGCTCACACCGGAGGATCTCGCCCCGCCCTCCTCGCTCGCCCTGGCGGGAGCCACCGGCGCCTGCCGTCTGTACGCCGGAGACACCTTCTTCGGGATCGGGGAGGCGGGGGCCGGTGGCGTGCGGGCGCTCCGCCTCCTGTATGCGGATCATCCGCGGTCTCGCCCAGTATCCCGTTGACGCGCCACCCAGTGTCGTGGCGCAGGGCACCTTCGACGGCCTCCACCTCGGCCATCAGGCGGTCATCCGCACCGCCGTCGACCGTGCGCGGGCGCGGGGCTTCCAGGCCGTGGCCCTCACCTTCGACCCGCTGCCCATCGCCGTGCTCCGTCCGGCCGAGGCTTCGGCCGGGATCGTCCCGCTCGAGGAGCGGCTCGAGCGGATCGCCACCCTCGGCCCCGACATCGCGCTCGTGATCCCGTTTACCCTCGAGTTTTCGCGCGTGGAGGCGCCCGCTTTCGTCCGGGACGTCTTGGTCGGGTTGGTCAAGGCTCAGGAGGTCGTCGTCGGCTTCAACCACACCTTCGGCCGCGGAGCCCAGGGCACCCCGGACCTCCTCCGCGAGCTCGCCACGCCGCTCGGGATCCGCGTGCACGTGATTCCACCGCTCACCGTCGACGGCGTGGTCGTCTCCTCCTCCGCGATCCGCGACGCCCTCCGGCAGGGCGACGTGCAGCGTGCGGCGAGCCTCCTCGGTCGCCCCTACACGGTCCGCGGCCGCGTCGGCCGCGGAGCGATGCGGGGCGGCGCGCTCGGCTTCCCCACCGCCAACCTGACGCCATCGACCGCGTGGCTCCTCGCGTCAGGGGTCTACGCGGGACGCGGCACGTGGGAGGGGCAGTCGGCGGCGGCGGTCATCAACGTCGGCGTGCGGCCGACCTTCAACGAATCCACCCCGACCATCGAGGCGCACCTCCTGGACGTGAGCGTGGATCTCTACGACCGCATCCTCACCGTCGCGTTCGCCGCGCGCATCCGGGACGAGAGGAAGTTCCCTTCGGTCGACGCCCTGCGCGCGCGGATTGCGGAGGACGTGGCCATCGCCCGGGCCCTGCTCGCGCGCGTCCCCTGATCGCTCGCGGTGTTCCGTCTCTCCGATTGCGCCTTCGCGCCGGACGTGGTAGAATTCCGGCGCTA
>CAZDYT010000400.1:2675-4435 GCA_964509395.1 uncultured bacterium | reverse complement strand
CGCGCCGTGGGGCGCCCCGTTCGCCGCGTCACCCGCGGACCTCCGTCGCCGCGTCGTCCGCGCGGAATCGCCGGTTCGCGCTAGCCGGCGGCCGCTTCTGCCATGATCCGGTTCAGGGTCGCTTCGACCTCCTCCGCCACGCTCCGGAGCTCGGGATTCGCGTAGAGCGCGATCATGGCGGTCGGCCTGATCGTGGCGAGCTTCGTCTTGCCGCCCTCCTCGTAGACGGAGATTCGGCACGGGAGCGCCGTCGAGATCTGGAGGTTGGCCTCGAGCACCTGCTTGGCCTGCTGGGGGTTGCAGACCTCGAAGATCCGGCACTCGCGGCCGAAGGGCACGCCCTTCTTCGCCATGGTCTCCTTGAGATCGTGCACCCCCAGCACGCCGAACTTGTGACGGACGACGGCAGCCGCCAGATCCCTCGCGACGCGGTCGACCGACTTGGCGGACTCAACGACGTGAAGCATCGTTGTCCTCCCTGAGAGCGCTCGCGGAGAGTCGCTCGACGTCCTCTCGCATCGCCCCGAGTCGACTCACCGCGCGGTGCGATGCGCCCGGAGGAGCTGCAGGGACCGCGCCGGGAGCCAGCCGCCGGCGCCGACATCGTGCACCTCGGGCGGCCCCGGGTCGCCCGTCACCGCCGTGTCCACGAGCGCCTCCCACCGGTCACCCGGATGGGCGTCGGGCAGGATGAACTGTACGGCGTCAGGCTGGGCGTTCAGCAGGATCAAGAGCGTGTCGTCGGTGATCGGCTCGCCCCGCTCGTTCACGTCGTCCATGGCTTCGCCGCAGAGGCGGAAGCCGAAGGCGTGCAGCGTGGACGCACGCCACTCCGCCTCGGTCATCTCCCCGCCGTCGGGGCGGAGCCAGACGAGGTCCTTCATCCCGGCGTCGCAGAGCGGTCGTCCCTGGAAGAACTTCCGGCGGCGGAGCCCCGGGTGCTCCCGGCGGAGGCGGATGAGACGCCGGGTGAAGCCGAGGAGGCGCTGGGCGCGGTCGTCCAGTGCCCAGTCGAACCAGGAGAGCTCGGTGTCCTGGCAGTAGGCGTTGTTGTTCCCCCGCTGGGTGCGCGCGATCTCGTCCCCGCCGCAGAGCATCGGGATGCCCTGGGAGAGGAGCAGCGTCGCGAGGAAGTTCCGCATCTGCTGCTCGCGGAGCGCCCGGATCGCGGGATCGCCGGTCGGGCCCTCGGCGCCGCCGTTCCAGGAGAGGTTCTCGTCGGCCCCGTCCCGGTTGCCCTCGCCGTTGGCCTCGTTGTGCTTCTGGTGGTAGCTCACGAGGTCCGCGAGCGTGAAGCCGTCGTGGGCGGTGACGAAGTTCACGCTGGCGTAGGGCCGCCGGCCGTCGTCCTGGTAGAGGTCGCTCGAGCCGGTGAGGCGGTAGGCCAGGTCCGCCACCTGGCCCGGATCGCCGCGCCAGTAGCGGCGGATCGCGTCGCGGTACCGGCCGTTCCATTCGGCCCAGCCCACGGGGAAGTTGCCGACCTGGTACCCGCCCTCGCCGAGGTCCCACGGCTCCGCGATGAGCTTGACCTGCGAGACCACGGGGTCCTGGTGGATCACGTCGAAGAAGGCCGAGAGCCGGTCGACCCCGTGGACCTGCCGGGCGAGCGAGGCGGCCAGGTCGAAGCGGAAGCCGTCGACGTGCATCTCCAGTATCCAGTACCGGAGGCTGTCCATCAGGAGCTGGAGCACCCGGGGCTGCGTCATGTCCAGCGTGTTCCCGCACCCCGTGTAGTCCCGATAGTAGCGGGGCGCCTC
>CAZDYT010000400.1:0-2575 GCA_964509395.1 uncultured bacterium | reverse complement strand
GGCCGGTGCGGCGAGGCCGGCGTAGGTGCCCCGGAGCGCCGCCGGGACCCCGGCATGTCGGGCGGTGAAGCCCTTGACGTGGACCTCGTAGAGGATCGACTCGTGCCAGGGGACGCGCGGGGGCCGGTCGCCGTCCCAGTCGAAGCCGGGGTCGATCACGACGCTCTTCGGCACCGAGCCCGCATCGTCGCGGTCGTCGCGGGAGAGGTCCGCCGCGGGGTCCCCCATGCGGTAGCCGAAGAGCTCGTCGCCCCAGCGGAGCCGGCCCGCCAGACTCTTGGCGTAGGGATCGATGAGGAGCTTCGCCGGGTTGAAGCGGAGCCCGCGCTCGGGCTCGTACGGGCCCTGCACGCGGTAGTCGTAGAGCTGCCCTGGCTGGAGGCCGGGCACGTAGCCGTGCCAGACGAGGTCCGTTTGCTCCCGAAGCGCCAAGCGGTCCCGCGTCCCGCCGGAGTCCGGCTCGTCGAACAGGCAGAGCTCGACCCCGGTGGCGTGCTCGCTGAAGAGCGCGAAGTTGACGCCGGCGCCGTCCCACGTGGCACCCAGGGGGTAGGGGCGGCCCGGCCAGAGGCGCGCCTTCGTGCCGGGGCTCATGTCCTGACCCGGTCGGGCCCGTAGCGGATGGCGATCACCCGCCCGATCAGCTCGCGAAGCTCGAGCGCCTCGCCCCGGCGCCACCGCGCCTCCGTCTTTCGGAGCTGCACTTCCAGTTCGCGGTCGGAGAAGACGTCGAGCACCCAGCGGGAGAAGTCCCCCCGCCGGGCGTGATACGCCAGGACGCCGCCGTCCACGGCCGCGACGGCGTGGCGGAAGCTCGAGAGGCTGTCCGCCGTCGCGGCGCTCCGGCCGTCGGGGTGGCGGAAGACGAAGCGCCGCGCGGGGGACACGACGGAATCGGCGTACTTCCGCAGGTGCCGGACGTGCACCGTCTCGCGAGGGGCCGGCACAAAGGTGAGCGCGCCCCGGCCCCCCGGCTCCCGGGGCTGGATCACCACGAACTCGCCCCGTGGGAGTGCGGGCAGTACGGCGATGGCGCGCTCGCTTTCCCCCGTCGGGTCGGCGAGGGCTGCGCGCAGGCAGGCCAGCTCCTCGGGCGCGGTGGTGCGGGCGAGGACGAAGACGTCCACCGCGTTCACCACCGACTCCCGGATCCAGCTCGGTCGGTAGGTCGGCAAGCAGAACCCCTTGTCCTCGATGCGGATCGCCGCTTCGCGGACGCCCTCCTGGTGGAGGGAGTAGTGCGCCTCGTCGAGCACGACCCAGTGCGGCAGCCCGAGGCGGTCGCGGAGCTCGTGAATCTGCGCGAGCGCCTTCTCGATGATCCTGACCTTCCGGGCATGCGGGACGGCCGAGAGATCCGCGACGACGCAGGCCGATGGGTCACGCTCGAACTGCGCCAGCAGCCGCTCCAGCGCCGCGTCGTTCCCGATCTCCGCCCACGCCGTCCCCGACAGGCGGGCGAGGACGTGGTAATCGCCCTCGGGGTTGAGGACGCACACGGCGTAGCGCCGCGCGACGAGCCGCTCGACCAGGGCGCCCGCCAGCCAGGACTTTCCCGACAGCGGGTCGCCGTGGATCAGGACGTTGACGCCGCGCGCGGGAATGGTCACCGCTTCGGACGTCTCCACGGCCCACCCGAGCTCGATCTGGTGGCGCGGCGAGCGCGCGATGGGGAGCCTCCCCTCCAGGATGCCGGTGATCGCCTCGGCGATCGCCTCGCCGTCCTCGCCGGGGAAGACCCAGTCGGCCCGCGTCTTGAGCGCCGGGACCGCGTTGGCCGGACACGCCGTGAAGCCGCAGGCGTCGAAGAGGGCGAGGTCATTCTCGGCATCCCCGACGCCGAGCACGTCGTGAGACGAGAGGCCCAGATCGCGGATCACGTGACGGACCCCCGTCCCCTTCGAGACACCCGGGGGGAGAAGCATCAGCGCGGCCCGGTTGTAGATCAGGTCGAGGTCGACGCCGGCGGCCTCCAGCGCCTCGCGCACCCTCGCCTCCTCGGTCCGCGCGGTGCCGACGATGACGCGTCCGACCTGGTAGATGATGCCCCGGCGGTCGAGCTCGGCGAGCAGCCGGGGGGAAGGGGTCGGCGCCTGATCACGGAGCACCCCGGACCGCGGGAAGTAGAGGACCGCGCCGTTCTCGGCGACCACGGCGTCGAACAGGTCGAGGCACTCGCAGACCCGGGTCAGCTCGAAGAAGGTCCGCCCGGTCACGAGGATCAGCGCCAGCCGAGCCGCTCGGGCCCGTCCGAGCGCCGCCAGCGCCACCGGCCCGATCCGGTCCTGCGATGCCAGGGTGCCGTCGTAGTCGCACGCCAGGGCCCTCGGGATCATCGAGGGGAGGACGGCGCGGCGGCGAGCAACCCGGGGAGCTCGTCCGGATCTCGGGCGCCATCCTCCATCATGGCCCGGGCGAAGCCGAGCAACGCCTTGCGGGTCCCCTCCGTCAGCGCCGGATACCAGCGGGGGTGGGCGATCACGAGCGCCCGAAACGCGAAGAACGGCGGGGCGACCTCGAGCAGCTCCCGGTCGCCGGTCTCCTGCAGATACACCCGCAGGAACGTCTGGAACAG
>CAZDYT010000399.1:0-4444 GCA_964509395.1 uncultured bacterium | reverse complement strand
ACTTCCCGAACGGGAAGGAGATCGGCGAGGCGATCGCGGCCGACCTGGCGAAGGCGGGGATCAAGGCCCAGCTCCAGACCGCCGAGTGGGCCGTCTATCTCGACAAGCGCAAGAATGGCCAGCTACCGCTCTACATGCTGGGGTGGACCGGCGACAACGGCGACCCCGACAACTTCGTCTGCTACTTCTTCTGCTCGCCGGGGGTGTCGCGCGAGGGCTTCTACTCGAACAAGCCCCTCGCCGACCTCCTGCAGAGGGCCTCGGTCACCACGAATCAGACGGACAGGGCGAAGCTGTACCGCCAGGCCGAGCAGATGATCCACGATGACATTGCCCGGCTCTACATCGCCAACACCGAGCCCCCGCTCCCCTTTTCCAAGAAGGTGAAGGGGTTCGTGCCGAACCCGACCGGGTCCGAGTACTTCAACACCGTCGAGCTCACGCAGTAGGGAATCGAGCCCCGAGAGAGGGCGGGGAGACCGGTGAGACGGTACGCCATCCGGCGGAGCCTGACCGTCATCCCCGTCCTCCTCGGGGTGTCCGTCCTCGTCTTCGGCTTCATCCACCTGATCCCGGGCGATCCCGCCGTCACCATGCTGGGCGAGCGGGCGACGCCCGAGAAGGTCGCCGCCGTCAAGGAGCGACTCGGCCTCGACCGGCCGATCTACGAGCAGTACCTGATCTACATGGGGAGAGTGGTCCGAGGCGACCTCGGGGTCTCGGTCGTGCGCGGTGACCCCGTTCTGACGGACCTCCTCAGCCGCTTCCCCGCGACCGTCGAGCTGGCGACGGCCGCCATCGTCCTGGCGATCCTCTTCGGCGTGCCCATCGGTATCGTGTCGGCGGTGTGGCGGAAGTCGTTCGTGGACAGCGTCTCCCGCGTGTGGGCGCTGACCGGCGTGTCGATGCCGATCTTCTGGCTCGGCGTGATGCTGGCCTGGGTCTTCGGGGTCGAGCTGCGGTGGTTGCCGACGGGCTTCCGTCTGGACAGCAGCACCACGTTCCAGCCTTGGACGAACTTCGTGATCCTGGATGCCGCGCTCCAGGGGAACTGGGCGGCGCTCCGGGATGCGGTTCGCCATCTGATCCTGCCCGCCGTCGCCCTCGCCACGATCCCGCTGGCGGTCATCGCGCGGATGACGCGGGCGAGCATGCTGGAAGTGCTTTCCCGCGACTACATCCGGACAGCCGAAGCGAAGGGGCTCCGGCAGGCGACCGTCATCCTGCACCACGCCCTCCGGAATGCGCTCCTGCCGGTGATGACCGTGGTCGGGCTCCAGGTCGGATCCCTCCTCGCAGGGGCCATCCTGACGGAGACGATCTTCTCCTGGCCGGGGATCGGACGCTGGGTCTACGAGGCGATCGAGTCGCGCGACTACGCGATCGTCCAAGGGGCCACCCTGTTCATCGCCGTGCTCGTCGTGGTGGTGAACCTTCTGACAGATCTCCTGTACGCCGCCGTCGATCCCCGGATCAAATACGACTGATGGCCACCGCGGCGACCGCGGTCGAGCCCGTGGCCGCGCAGGCCGCGCTGGGGCAGAGCCCGGCCGCGGCCGCCTGGCGCCGGCTCCTGTCGAGCCCCGTGGCGCGGGCGGGTCTGGCCATCGTGTGCGTGTTCGCCCTCCTCGCGGTGGTGACGCCGCTGGTCCACCACTACGACGCGAAGACTGACTCCAACCTCGGCCTGCGGCTCAAGCCGCCAGGGCGGGAGCACCCGTTCGGGACCGATTCGCTCGGTCGCGACGTTCTGGTCCGCGTGGTTCACGCCACGCGGGTGTCGCTCGGGCTGGGTGTCAGCTCGGTCGTGGTCGCGGCGGTCGTGGGGTCTCTGCTCGGTCTGATCGCCGGCTATGCGGGGGGACGCGTGGACCTCCTCCTGATGTTCTGCATGGACATCCTGCTTGCCTTCCCGGGGACGCTCCTCGCCATCGCGATCGTCGCGATGATCGGACCCGGTCTCCGCAACTCGCTCCTCGCGATCAGCACGGTGGCGATCCCGGTCTACGCCAGGATCGCGCGCAGCGCCGTGCTGGAACTGCGGGAGCAGGAGTTCGTGACCGCCGCCAGGGGGCTCGGGGGGAAAGCCCGGCGCGTCCTCATGCGGCACATCTTCCCGAACACGCTGCCGCCCCTCATCGTCCAGACGACGCTGGCCGTGGCCTTCGCGATCCTGGAGGCGGCCGCGCTCGGGTTCCTGGGCCTCGGCGCCCAGCCGCCGACTCCGGAGTGGGGCGCGATGCTCGCCGACTCCTACAAGTACTTCACGATCGGGGCGTGGTGGGTCTTCTTCTTCCCGGGCGCCGCGATCATGCTCTCGGTCCTCGGCTTCAACCTGCTGGGCGACGGCCTCCGCGACGCTCTCGACCCTCGCTTGCGGGCGGACTGAGGGCGGTTGAACGCCATCTGAGGCGAAGGTTATAGTACGGGCGTCAGCCGCCCGGGGGAGCGCACGGCTGAGAACCGGCTGCGGCTCGGGACCTTTCGAACCTGCTCTGGGGGATTCCGGCGAAGGAACGCGGCGCGGCGTTTGTTGCGATGCGCGAGGTCCCCGGGAGGGCGACCGCGTCGAAATCGTCCACCCGATGGCCGGGGGCGCGTGAGGAGGCCGGGGAGGTAAGGGAGCCATGTGGGACGAGCCATTGGTGCTGGGGGGGCGCTCGTTCCGGTCACGGCTCATCGTGGGGACCGGCAAGTACCCATCGTCCGAGGTCATGCGCCGCTGCCACGAAATCTCGGGTGCCGAGATGGTCACGGTCGCGGTGCGGCGGATCGACCTCGGCCGCAAGGGCGAGTCCCTGCTGGATTCCATCGACACGAGCCGCATCACGCTTCTGCCGAACACCGCGGGTTGCCGTATCGCGGACGAGGCGGAGCGCACGGCGTACCTCGCGCGCGAGGCGGGGTTCGGCGACTTCATCAAGCTCGAGGTGATCGGGGACGAGAAGACGCTCTTCCCGGACGTTCAGGGGCTGCTCGAAGCGACGAAGACGCTGGCACGCGAGAGCTTCATCGTCCTCCCCTGCACGAACGACGACCCCGTGGTGGCGAAGCGTCTGGAGGACGCCGGGGCTGCAGCCGTGATGCCGCTAGGCGCGCCGATCGGGTCGGGGCTGGGGATCCGGAACCCGTACAACATCCGCATCATCCTCGAGGCTGCCACGGTGCCCGTCATCGTGGACGCGGGCGTGGGGACCGCCTCGGATGCCGCGATCGCCATGGAGCTCGGCTGCCACGGCGTCCTGGTGAACACCGCGATCGCCCAGGCGAAGGACCCGGAGGCGATGGCCGAGGCGATGAAGCTCGCGGTCGAGGCAGGGCGGCTCGCGTACAAGGCAGGGCGGATCCCGCGAAAGCTCTACGCCACGGCCTCGAGTCCGCTCGAGGGGATAGCCGACTGGGCGCCCTTGCCGTGAGGCCGGCCAGCCGCGCCTCGCTGCCGGGCGCTGGGTTGCAATGCCGACCGTAGACTTCCGGCTCTGCCTGGTGACCGATGGCCGCGCCACGCTGGGTCGCCCGCTCCTGCGTGTCGTCGAGGCGTGTCTCACCGCCGGGCTGCGCACGGTTCAGCTCCGCGAGAAAGACCTGGCCGCCGGGGAGCTGTTTCGCCTCGCCGGCGAGCTCAGGGCGCTCACGTGGCGTCACGGCGCCCGCCTCCTGCTGAACGACCGGGCCGACGTGGCGCTCGCCGTGCGCGCCGACGGTGTCCATCTCCCGGGCGACGGCCTTCCTCCTGATGCGGCGCGCCTCTTGATCGGCCACGAGCGGTTCCTGGGCGTCTCGGCGCACTCGGTCGTGGAAGCCGAAGCGGCAGCACGCGCGGGTGCCGACTTCGTGTTCTTCGGGCCCGTCTACGACACACCCTCCGAGCGCCCGTACGGCCCGCTGCAGGGGCTGTCGGCGCTGGCACAGGTCTGCGCCCGCTCGAGGGTTTCGGTGTTCGCCATCGGCGGGGTGACGGCGGCGCGGGTCCGCGAGGTCCAGGCTGCGGGTGCTGCCGGCGTTGCCGTGGTCCGCGCGCTGCTCGAGGAGGAGGATCCCGCAAGCGCGACGACGGCGATGCTGGCGGCCTGCGACGAGGCCTGGCGATGAGCCTGCGGGCCGGCCCGACGTCGTGATCGTGGGCGCCGGCGCCTCCGGTGATACGATGGCGGCGTGTACGGCACGCCGCCGGCCCCGTATCCGCAGCGGATCGTTTGCCTGACCGCCGAAACGACGGAAATCGCCTTCGCCCTCGGCGCCGGCGACCGCGTGGTCGGTGTCTCGGGTGCCGCGACGCGACCGCCCGAGGCGCGTCAGAAGCCGAAGGTCGGCGGCTTCACGACGTTTCGCCTGGACAAGATCCTCGCCCTCGAGCCGGACCTGGTTCTCGCCTTCTCGGATCTCCAGGCGGAGATCGTACGGGACCTCGTCCGCGCAGGGGTTCCGGTGCTGGCCCTGAACC
>CAZDYT010000398.1:0-4456 GCA_964509395.1 uncultured bacterium | reverse complement strand
GGGAGATTCCGCACGCCCATCAGGATGACGAGCGTGTCCACCGCCGTCCCGAGCCGGGCCCAGTCCACGGTCTGGGCCCCCGGGGAGCTGTCCTCGTGCCCGGTGACGACGGCGAACGACGACGCGAGCCTCCGGTGCGTGAGCGGGATGCCGGCGTAGGCGGGCACGGCCACGGCCGAACTGACACCGGGCACGATCTCGAACGAGATCCCCGCGGCGGCCAGCGCCTCTGCCTCCTCGCCGCCCCGGCCGAAGACGAAGGGATCTCCGCCTTTGAGGCGGACGACGCGGCGGCCGCGCCGGGCGTGGGCGATGAGAAGCTGGTTTATCTCCTCCTGTGGCAGGCTGTGACGGCCGGTGACTTTGCCGGCAAAGATCCGGATCGCGCCTGGCGGCGCCTCATGGAGGAGGCTCGGGTTGACCAGCCGGTCGTAGACGACCACCTCCGCCCGCCGCAGGAGCTCCAGGCCGCGAACCGTCAGGAGGCCCGGGTCCCCGGGGCCTGCGCCGATCAGGTAGACGGTCCCTAGTCGCATGTCGGCGCCTCCAGGGCAGCCAGGAGGCTCACCCTGGCCTCGTCGGGCTTCCCCTCGGCGATGAGGCGTCGGAGCCCGGCGCCCAGCGCCGCCCGCCACCGCTCCGGGCTCGGGCGGTGGCCGCGCCCTCGCAGCTCGCCCCGCACCTCCGCGGCGATCCGGGCAAGCACGGCGTACTCGGGGGTGAAATAGGCTTCGAGCTCTTCGCGGATCGCGCGGGAGAGGGCCGGGCTCGATCCCCCGGTGGCCACCGCGACCACCAGCTCACCGCGCCGAAGGACGGAGGGGAGGATGAAGTCGCAGCGCGCCGGATCGTCGGCGGCGTTGACCCACACGCCACGCGCCCGCCCCTCGCGCAGGACGGCGGCGCTGACCGCGCCCTCGTCGGTGGCGACGAAGGCGAGCTGGGAGCCGGCGAGATCGCCGGGCTGATAGGGCCGCCCGACGTGGCGGATCCGTCCCGCCTTCGCCAGCGCGTCGAGGCCCGCGCTGAGCGCCGGGCTGATGACGGTCACGAGGGCTCCCAGTCCCACCAGGGCTCGGACCTTCCGCTCCGCGACGGCGCCGCCGCCGATCACCACGCAGGGGCGGCCATCCAGGTCGAGGAAGATCGGATAGTACCCCACGGCTCAGCCATCCACCCCGTGGGGCGGCCGCCCGGGAGACGGGTCCCGGGCCACCGTCGCGATCACTTCCCCCGCCAGGCAGTGCCGCAGCTCGTCGTCGGTGCGGTGGGCGCAGAACCGGCGGAAGTTCTCCCCGTCCCGCCGCTCGGTGAGGTAGGCGCGCAGCAGGCGCTCGATCGCCCCGGGCACCTCGGGGGCGGGCACCCGGTAGCCGATCGGGCGGGCTTTGGCCTGGTACCGTCCGACGCCCCCGCCCACGCAGAAGTAGTAGGCATCCACGAGCTGTCCCTCCACCTTCACCTTCTTCCCCTCGATGCCGATGTCGGCGATCCAGTGCTGTCCGCAGCTGTTGGGGCAGCCCGTGATGTGGATCTTCACGTGCTGGTCGAAGCCCGGAAGCCGCTCCTCCAGCTCGTCCACGAGCCACCGGGCAAAGCCTTTGGTTTCGGTCAAGGCCAGCTTGCAGAACTCGCTCCCCGTGCAGGCGATGGTGCCCCGCCAGAAGGGCGAGGCGTCGAGCCGGAGCCCGGCCGCCTCGAGCGCCGCCGCGAGGGCGTCCGTCCGCGCGCGCCGGACGTTCGGGATCAGGAGGTTCTGCATGTTCGTCGTGCGGGGCTCGCCCGTCCCGTACCGCTCGGCGAGGTCCGCCACCCTGCGGATCTCGCCCGGCGTCATGCGCCCGCGGAGGACCGCCAGCCCCGCGTAGTGGTAGCCCTCCTGCTTCTGAGGGTGAATCCCGACGTGGTCCCGATAGACGTCCTCGGGCGGATCCTCGGGGACCGCGGGGTCCAGGGAAAACTCGAGACGCCGCTCCAGCTCCTCCAAGAAGCGCTCCGGGGTCCAGCCGTGGATGAGGAAGAGGAACTTGAGGCGGGCCTTCTCCCGGCTCTGGCGGAGGACCTCGCTGTCCCGGAAGATCTCGGAGATGGCGCGCACGACGGGGAGCGCCTGGCCCCAGCGGACGAAGGCGTCGAGCCGGAGGCCGAGGTGCGGGTCGGTGGAGAGCCC
Organism: uncultured bacterium; assembly: GCA_964509395.1. Taxonomy (GTDB): domain Bacteria; phylum Methylomirabilota; class Methylomirabilia; order Rokubacteriales; family DASRDR01; genus CAZDYT01. The sequence goes on along the minus strand of CAZDYT010000398.1, from coordinate 2,286 downwards.
GCCGCCGACGCGCACCGAGAAGCCGACCTCGCCGGTCTCCGGGTGCCGGAGCGCGGTCATCCCGATGTCGTTGATCTCGGGGTACGAGCACCACACCCGGCAGCCCGTGATCGAGATCTTGTACTTGCGCGGGAGGTTGTAGAAGTCGGGGTTGCCGTTGAGCAGGCGGGTCCCCGCGTGGACGAGGGGCGAGGCGTCGGCGATCTCGTCGGCATCCACGCCGGCGAGGGGGCAGCCGGTGATGTTCCTCGTATCGTCCCCGCACGCGCCCATGCTGGTCAGCCCGCACCGCCAGAGGCTCTGGAAGATCTCCGGGAGGTCCTCGATCCGCACCCAGTGGAGCTGGATGTTCTGGCGCACGGTGAGGTCCGCGATTCCCCGCGCGTACCGCTCGGCCAGATCGGCGATGGTGCGAAGCTGGTGAGCAAAGAGGAACCCGTTGGGGATCCGGATCCGCACCATGAAGTAGGGGACGGCCTTTCCCTCCCCCCCCTTTCCCCCGACGGCCCCGACGCCATCGCCCTGGCTGTACACGCCCCACCACCGGAAGTACGTGTTGAGCCACTCCGGCGGGATCGCGGCGTACCCTTCCCGCGCGAAGCGGAGGATTTCCTGGAAGTGCTCCCAGGGATTCAGCTCCCGCTTGAGCCGCTCGACCCGCTGGGCCTTCGTCTCCTTCGGTGGGTCGGCCATCTCCGTCTCCTCGAGGCGTGAAAAAAGCCGAGGGGCGGACCCGGGGCCCGCACCACTCGGCTTTCCGTCTTTTCGCGACTTTCGCCTTGTCGGGCGGTCTCGGCTATGCCCGGTAGTGCAGCGGCACCTCCACCCACGCTTTACAGCGCGGACACTTGGCGCTGGCGTGCCCGGTCTCGGCGCTCACGCGGAGGATCGCGTTCCGAACCAGGAGCCCTTCCTCGTCCGGGACGAGGATCTTGGTGCGGCAGGTCGGGCACCGTTGGGCGTCTTTCAGCACCGGCTCGGGCACCGCGGCCCTCCCTTCACCGGACACGATGGGGGTTAGATACATTTCTCTATCGGGAATGTCAAGAACAATCTTCTGCCGTCGGGACGCACGTTCCCGCTCGGGGTGTCCGCGCTTGCGGCATCGTGAGGAAGTTCCGCAGGAGGGCCTTCCCGGCTTCGGTGAGGATCGACTCCGGGTGGAACTGCACCCCCTCCACCGGAGCCGTCCGGTGCCGGAGCCCCATGATCAGCCCGTCTTCTGTCCAGGCCGAGACCTCGAGGCAGCCGGGGAGCCCCTCCCGGCGGACGACGAGCGAGTGGTAGCGCGTCGCCTCGAACGGGTTCGGGAGGCCGGCGAAGACGCCCCGCCCGTCGTGGTGGATGCGGGAGGTCTTCCCGTGGACCGGCTCGGGGGCCCGCGCCACCACGCCGCCGAACACCTCGCCGATGCACTGGTGCCCGAGGCAGACCCCGAGGATCGGACAGCGCCCGGTGAAGGCGCGGATCAGCGCGTTGGAGATCCCCGCCTGGGCCGGGGCGCCCGGGCCGGGCGAGATGACGATCGCCGCGGGGGCGAGCTCGTCGACCTCGGCGAGCGTGATCGCGTCGTGGCGGCGGACCACCGGCGTGGTCCCCAGCTCGCCCAGGTACTGCACGAGGTTGTAGGTGAACGAGTCATAGTTGTCGATGACGAGCAACATGCTCCGCTCCCGCGCGCTCGATGGCTGTCAGGAGACCCCGGGCCTTGGCGACGCACTCCTGGTGCTCCCGCTCCGGAATCGAGTCGTACACGATGCCCGCCCCCGCCTGCACGTACGCCATGGCGTCCCGCACGAGAACGGTGCGGATGGTGATCGCGGTGTTCAGCGCCCCGTCGAAGCCGACGTATCCCACCGTCCCGGCATAGGGGCCGCGGGCCACCGGCTCCAGCTCGTCGATGATCTCCATCGCCCGCACCTTCGGCGCGCCCGAGACGGTGCCGTGGGGGAAGACGGCCTGGAGGACGTCCCACGCGCCCCGGCCCGGCTCGAGCTCGCCCTCGACGTGCGAGACGAGGTGCATGACGTGCGAGTAGCGCTCGATCGCCATCAGCTCGGTCACCCGGACGCTCCCGTAGCGCGACACGCGCCCGACGTCGTTCCGGGTGAGGTCCACGAGCATGACGTGCTCGGCCCGCTCCTTGGGATCGGCGGCCAGCTCGGTGGCCAGCGTCTCGTCCTCGGCCGCCGTCGCGCCGCGGCGCCGGGTGCCGGCCAGGGGGCGCATGTCGACGCGCCCCTGCTCGAGGCGGACCAGCCGCTCGGGCGAGGCGCCGGCGAGCCA
>CAZDYT010000397.1:0-4465 GCA_964509395.1 uncultured bacterium | reverse complement strand
CCGCGATCCGGTCCGAGATGTCCATCACGACGTCGAGCTTGTGCTCGATCAGGATGACGGTAATGCCGAGCTCCTTGAGCCCCCGGATGAGATCCATCAGCTCGAGCGTCTCGGCCGGGTTCATCCCGGCCGTCGGCTCGTCCAGCAGGAGGAGCTTCGGCCGCGTCGCGAGCGCCCGGGCGATCTCGAGGCGGCGCCGGTTCGCATACGAGAGCCCGTAGGCCGGATGGTCGAGCCGCGGCAAGAGGCGATTGCCGAAGAGTCCCAGCACCTCGAGGGCGTTCTCCACCGCCTGGCGCTCCTCGGCGCGGACGTGCGGAGGCCGGAAGATCGCGCCAGCGGCCCCGGCCCGGAGCCGCGGGTGCTCCGCGACGAGAGTGTTCTCGAGCACGCTCATGTTGTTGAACAGCCGGATGGTCTGGAATGTGCGGGCCACGCCGCGCGTCACGATCTCGTGCGGGGGGAGCCCGCTGATCTCATCCCCTTCGAGCCGAACCGTCCCGGCGTCGCGCGGGATCAGGCCGGTGATGAGGTTGAAGAGCGTCGTCTTCCCCGAGCCGTTCGGGCCGATGACGCTCAGGAGCTCGCGGCGCGCCACGATCAGCTCGATCCGCTCCGCGGCCGCGACCCCCCCGAACCGCTTGGTGAGCCCCGCGATCTCGAGGAGCGGCCCCCGGGGCGGGGCCGAGGCCTCGGCCCAGGAGAGCCGCACCGTGGCGCCGCGCGAGGGGAGCGCCGCCTGCTGCTCGCGCGTGAGCGCCGCCACACGCCGCACGGCGGGGAAGAGACCCTCGCGACGGAAGAGCATCATGAGGACGAGAACGAGCCCGAAGATCAGCTCGAGGGACGAGATGAGCTGGACCTTCTGCAGGTACGCGCTGCCGATCAGTCGGCCGAGGGCCTGGACGTAGAGCGTCAGCTCCTGGAGGATCACGGACTGGAGAGCGGCGATGATCAGCGCGGCGAGGACGACGCCCCGGACCGAGCCCATGCCCCCGAGCACCACCATCACGAGGACCATGACCGACACCGGAAACTGGAACATGTCCGGGGTCGCGGTCGTGAGCTTCGCGACGAAGAAGACGCCCCCGAGTCCCCCGATCGCCGCCCCCATGCCGAAGGCCAGGAGCTTGTAGTGGACATGGTTGACGCCCATCGCTCCCGCCGCCATCTCGTCCTCGCGGATCGCCATCCAGGCGCGCCCGACGCGCGACTCCTGGAGCCGGTACGAGACGAAGATCGCCAGCACGACGAGGCCGAGCCCGAGGAAGTAGTACGGGAGCGCCGAAAAGGCGAAGTTGAATCCGAAGATCCGGGGCGTCCGGACACCCCCGAGCCCCTGCGCGCCGTTGGTCAGCCACTCCCAGTTGCGCGCCACGACGGGAACGATCTCGCCGAAGCCGAGGGTCACGATGGCAAGGTAGTCGCCGCGGAGGCGGAGCGTGGGGGCCCCGAAGAGGACGCCGAAGATGGCGCAGATGAGCGCCCCGATGGCCAGCATCGGCCAGAAGGAGAAGTGGAGATTGACGATGTCGGGCTGCCCGGGAACCTGAACGCGGCTCACCTGGCCGAGCCAGAGGAGCGGGAGCCAGGCGTCGGACCAGGCCGGCTTGAGCTGGAAGGAGGCCGTGATGGCGTACGCGTATGCGCCGATGGCGAAGAAGGCGGCGTACCCGAGGTCGAGGAGGCCCGCGAGGCCAACCACGATGTTCAGGCCGAGGGCGAGCAGGACATAGATGAACGCGTTCGTCACGGCGTCCACGTCGCCCGCGTTGGAGTGGGCGAACGGGAAGGCGACCGCTACCGCGAGGAGGACCGCGGCCCAGATCTGACGGCGGCGTCCCAGCGGGAGCACCTCCCAGCGGGCGGCGACGGCGCTGCCGGCCCACCACTGAGAGAGAACGCGCATCAGGCCATCACGCCTTCTGGGGCGTCTGGATGCCGAACAGCCCCGCCGGACGGAACACGAGCACGGCGATGAGAATGGAGAAGATGATGACGTCCGTCCAGCGCACCTCGAGGAGCTGGCCGCCGAGCGACTGGACCAGCCCGATGATCAGAGCGCCAAGGACGGCGCCGGGGATGTTCCCGATGCCGCCGAGGACCGCGGACGTGAAGGCCCGCAGACCTGTGGTGTAGCCGATGTAGAACCCGGTGAAGCCGTAGTAGAAGCCGAAGAAAAGGCTCCCCGCTCCCGCCAGCGCCGAGCCGAGGAAGAACGTGAGCACGATGATGCGGTCCACGTCCACGCCCATCATCTGGGCCGCGTCGGCATCCTGCGCGGTGGCACGCATCGCCTTGCCGAGGGCCGTTCGCCGGACGAGGTAGTTCAGCCCTACCATCAGGAGCAGGCCGGCCACGCCAAGGAGCACCTGCCGCAGGGTCACTTCGACCTGCCCCATCGCCCACCGGCGGTCCGGGATGATCTGCGGGAACGGCTGGGTCTGCGGCCCCCAGATCATGAGGACCAGGTTGATCAGGATGAAGGCGACGCCGATGGTCGTGATCATCGGCGCCGTGCCGGAGACGCCGCGCATCGGCCTCAGGCAGAGCCGCTCGATCAGCACGCCGAGGAGGCCGGTGAGCAGCATCGTCACGCTGAAGACGACGACGAGCGTGCCGATGAGGGGGAGCCCGGTCAGCACCGTCGAGGCCCCGGTGATCCCGATCAGGTCGAGCACCAGGAGACCGAAGAAGGTCCCGGTCATGAAGATGCTGAAGTGGGCGAAGTTGATCAGCTCGATGATCCCGTAGACCATCGTGAAGCCCAGGGCGAGCAGCGCGTACATCAGACCCAGGGCGATTCCGTTGACGATCTGCTGGAGGAGGATCTCGCCGAGGCTCATTCGGTGGCCGCGGGCACGTCGGGTGCCCTCCGGGGCCCACGCCGCGTCCCGGGCGGGCGGGTCCGGAGCCCGCCCGCCCCGCGACGCGAGGTTTATTTCTCGGGCGCTATCCCGAGGTACTTCAGCTGCCCGTCTCTGAACTGGTAAATGGTGATGACCTTGCTCTTGATGTCCCCGTTCTCGTCGTACTCGACGGGGCCCTGGAGGGTGTTCAGCTTCGTCGTCTGGATGGCATCACGGACGTTGGACCGGGTCACGGGCTTCCCGCTCTTCACGACCCGCTCGACGGCGTCCGCGACGACCAGGACGGCGTTGTAGGCCGTGATCGAGTAGTTGGTCGGCTCGCGCTTCTGCTTGGCCTTGAACTGGCTGACCCACTGTTCGAGCTTCGGGTCGGACAGAAGCTCGGGCGAGGCCTGCGATGCGTACCAGCCCTCGGTCGCGTCCTTTCCGGCCTGCCTCGGGAGGTCGAGGTCGTACTGGCAGTCGGAGCCGGCCTTGATCGCCTGCGGCATGATCTCGTAGCTCTGCCGCGCGAGCTTGACCCCCGCCTGCGCGCAACCCCCGAAGTAGATGGCGTCGGGTTTCAGGCCCTTGAGCTTTGTGAGAATCGTCTTGTAGTCCGCCTCCTTCGGGTTGAGTTGGTCGCGCCCAAGCACCTTCATCCCCAGCTCTTTGGCGCGCCGCTGGAATGAATCGGCGATCCCGACCCCGAACGCCCCGCCGTCATCCAGCACGTAGACGCTCCTGACGTTGGCTTTGTGGAACAGGTAGTTCGCCATGTTGGGGCCCTGGTAGGCGTCGGTCGTCACGTGGCGGAAGTAGACGGCCTTCCCCTTGGGCCGGTACTGGTCTTTGAACTTCGGGTCCGTAATGTCGGGGTTGGTCGAGCTCGGCGTGACGGTGGCCATGTCCGCTTCGCTCAGGATCGGCGAGATCGCCTTGCCCTCGCCGCTCATGACGGGGCCGACGGCCGCCACTACGAGACTGTCCGCGATGAACTTCCGATGGTTGGTCGCGGCCTGGGCCGGATCGTACTGGCCGGCGGCTGGGGTGGCGCTGTCGTAGACCACCGCCTCGAACTTGTAGCCCCCCGCACCACCCTTGGCGTTGACGTCGTCGATGCCCATCAGGGCGCCCTTGAGGATCGCCTCGGACCCATCGGCATCGGCCCCGGTAACCGGCATCGACAGACCAATCTTGAGGACCTTCTGCTGCGCGATCCCGCCGCCCGGCAGGCCGAGGAGCAGCCCCAGCGCGAGCAGCAGGGCGAGAGATGGAACGATCGCTCGAAGCCTCATCGTCTGACCTCCGGAGGTGAAAGTCACGTGCTCAAACCCACGCGGCGAACCCGAAATGGCGGAACCCCTGACCCCATCACCTCCCCTCGCCCGTCGAGCCGTGGGGCACCCCGCTCGGGGCGGCCTTCACCCCCCGTCCGCCCCGTAGCCGGGGTGCCGCTATTCTCGGGGCGCCGCGGCCCAAAATCAAGCCGGATCCTGGATGTTCAGAAGGGCGGCTCTCCGGCCATGCCCCTTCGGAAGCCCGAGCCGTGAGGCGAACGGAGCAGGCTCGCCTCCCCTCCAGGGACCGCCCCCCAGCCTCCCGCCGGAGCTCCC
>CAZDYT010000396.1:0-4467 GCA_964509395.1 uncultured bacterium | reverse complement strand
GAGCCGCTCCAGCGGGTAGCGGTCGCCCAGGCGGCGCACGGTGGCCGGGCCGGCCAGGATCTGGCCCGGCGCGGCGGCGCCGGCGAGCCGGGCGGCCAGGTTTGTCACCGGGCCGCTGGCGGTGAACGTCCAGCGGGCGCCCCGGAGCCCCTCGAAGCGGGTCGAGCCGACCAGGGCCGTCCCGGAGTTGATCCCCATGTGGATCGCGAGCGGGTGCTCGCCGCTCCGCGCATTGAGCGCGTCGGTGGCGCCCAGGAGGGCGAGGGCGGTGTCGGCCGCTCCGACGGGGTGCACCGTCGCGTCGTCATCCTGGAAGATCGCCATGAACCCGTCACCGGCCGTCTCGTTGATGTCCCCGCCGGCCTCGCGGATCCGATCGAGGAAGGTCGAGAAGTAGCGCTCCACCAGCGCGTTGAGGGCGTCCAGCGGGAGGCGCTCGCTCAGCCGCGCGTATCCGCTGATGTCCAGGAAGAGCACCGAGACGTCCCGCTCGCGCTTGGCCAGCTCCGGGGCCTCGGGGTTGGCCGAGACGAGCCGCCGGACGGCGTCCGGCACGAACTTGGCGAAGTGGTCCCGGACGCGGCGCAGCTCGCCGAGCTTCCGGTCGACGGTGTGCTTGAGCCGGAGCGTCGTCTGAATGCGCGCGACCAGCTCGCGCTGATTGACCGGCTTCGTCAGGAAATCGTCCGCGCCGGCCTCGATCCCCTTGATGCGGTCCTCGACGCCGTCCAGGGCCGTCATGATCACCACGGGGATCAACCGCGTCTCGTCGTGTTCCTTGAGAGTGCGACAGACCGCAAACCCGTCCATCCCGGGCATCATCACGTCGAGCAGGACGAGGTCGGGCGCCTCGGCCGCGACCTGCTCGAGGGCTTCCTTCCCGTTCGCGGCGCTCACCGTCTCGTACCCGAGGTCTTCCAGCTCCTGCTCGAGGTAGTCCACGTTGAACGGCTCGTCGTCGACGATGAGGATCTTGGACCGCCGCGTCATGATCCGAGCAGCCTGGCGAGCTTCGCGAAGAGCAGGTCCTCGTCGAGGGGCTTACTCAGGTAATCGTCGCACCCGCTCTGCCGCGCCTTGGCTTCGTCGCCCGTCATCGCGTGGGCCGACAGGGCGATGATGGGAATGGCTTTCAGCGCGGGATTGGCCTTGATGCGACGGGTCGCTTCCCAGCCGTCGGTGCCCGGCAGCGAGAGGTCCATGAGGATCAGGTCCGGCCGCTCGCCCTCCGCGAGCCGAATGCCCTCCTCCCCGTCGGCCGCCGTGAGGACCTCGTAGTCCTCCTCCAGGAGCTGCACGATCAGGTCCCGATTGAACTCCACGTCTTCGACGACGAGGATTCGCTTCCTCACCTCACGGCCTCCGTGTCCCGTCGCGGTAGCTCTGCAGCGCGCTCCGGAGCTCCTGGATGAAGCTGTCGCGGTCGAGCCCCATCTTCCGAATCACCTTCAGGACGCTCTGTTCGAGCGTGGCGTGCTCGGCAGCCGTGAGGCTCTTGGCGGTCAGCACGATGACCGGGATGAGGCGATACCGGGGATCCCGCTGGAGGTGCTCGATGACCGCCAGGCCGTCCATGCGGGGCATGAGGAGATCCAGCAGGATCACGTCGGGCTGCTGTCGCGCGATCGCCTCGAGCGCCTCCACGCCATCCGCCGCCGCCACGACCTCGTATGGTTCGCCTTCCAGCAGCTGCTGCACCATGTCCACCACGCGGGGATCATCGTCGACCACGAGAAGCCGGCCATGGGCGCGGGGGACGCGACCCAACGCCGCCACGACCGCCTCGCGGTCGAAGGGCTTCAGGAGATAATCGAAGGCCCCGAGTCGATACCCCAGCTCCTTGTTGTCCACGATCGAGACCACGATGATGGGGATGTCCTTGGTCCTGGCATCCGCCTTCAGCTCGTGGAGAATCTCCCAGCCGTCCTTCTGGGGCATCATGATGTCCAGCGTGATGGCGAACGGCTGGAGCTCCCGGGCCTTCCGGAGCCCCTCCTCGCCGCTCAGCGCGCCCACGACCCGGTAGCCCGCCTCGGCGAGGTTCTCCCGGAGGAGGTAGACGGCGTCCGGGTCGTCGTCGATGGCCAGCACGAGCTTCCCGGGCTCGCCTTCTCCGGGCCGCGCCTCGCGAGCGGGCGGGGCCGGGACGCGCGAGGTCACGGGGGACCCTTCGTAGCGGACGGGAATCGTGACGGTGAAGGTCGAGCCGACGTTGACGGCGCTCTCGGCGGTGATGTCCCCGCCCAGGAGCCGGGCGAAGTGGCGACTGATGGAGAGACCCAGACCCGTGCCGCCGTACTTCCGGGTGGGGCTGCTGTCCAGCTGGCGGAACTCCTCGAAGATCAGCTCCCGCGCATCCTCCGGGATCCCGATCCCGGTGTCCGCGACGGCGATCGCCATCTTCCCGTCTTCGAGCCGGGCGCTGACGGTGACCGTGCCCGCTTCCGTGAACTTGATCGCGTTGCTCAGGAGGTTGATCAGGATCTGCTTCAGCTTGTCCTGATCCGTGAAGAGGGGCGGGAGGCCGGGCGCGATCTCTTTCCCCAGACGGAGCCGCTCGCTCCTGAGCATCGGCTCGACGGTGCGGAGGCACGCGTCGACCAGCGGCTCCAGATCGAAGGTCACCGGCCGGACCTCCATGCGGCCCGCCTCGATCTTGGAGAGGTCGAGGATGTCGTTGATGAGCCCGAGGAGATGGTCGGCGCTGATCAGGATCTTCTCAAGGTTCTCGGACTGCTTGGCGGGCAGGACGTCCTTGGACCGCCGCAGCACCAGCCGCGTGAAGCCGATGATGGCGTTCAGCGGCGTGCGGAGCTCGTGAGACATGTTGGCCAGGAACTCCGACTTGTGGCGGGACGCCGCCTCCAGGCGGCGGTTGACTTCCTGAAGCTCGCGGGTGCGGAGCTCGACCTTGGCCTCCAGCTCTTCGGCGTGCCGTCTCACCTGCTCGTAGAGCCTGGCGTTCTCGATCGCGATGGCCGCCTGATCGGCCAGGGCGCTGAGGAGCTCTTGATCCTGCTCGTCGAACTTGGACGGCGTGCGGCTCTGGACCAGCAGGACGCCGATCACCGTTCCCTGCGCCTTGAGCGGCACCGCGACATGGGATCGGACGCCGGCCTCCTTGACGGCTCCCAGGAAGGGGCTGTCCCGGAACTCCTCGAGATAGTCCCGGACGATGACCGGTCTTGCCGTCATGACGACACGGCCGCTGACCCCTTCGCCGGCTCTGAAGCGGATCTGTGCCAGCGCTTCGGTGACCATTCCGCTGTAAGCCTGCATCGCGAAGGTGTCGCTGTTCTCCTGGCGAAGGGCGAGCAGGCACTCCTCCGCCTGGAGGAGCTCACGGGCCCGCTCGACGATCAGGCGCAGGGTCGGCTCCAGAGCCACCCGGGCGGTGACCTCCTGGCCGATCTCGTAGAGCGTTCGGGTCTCGTGAACCTTTCGTTGCAGCGCCGCCTCGTTTCGCTCCAGGCTGGCCGCCATCTCGTTGAAGGAGTGGGCCAGGCGGCCGATCTCGTCCCGGGAGGCGATCGGCACCTCGACCGCCCGCTGCCCGGCCGCGATGCGGTTGGCCGCCTCGGCGAGGCGGCGGATCGGGTCGGTGAGGCGGCGCACCCGATTGGTGGTGACGATCAGCGCGATGGCCAGGCTGAGGGCGGTGATGAGGACGAAGGTCCCGCCGATGACCGCCGTGGTCCGCTGGAAGTCCTGGATCGGATACACGAGGTCCAGCACCACCGCCCCCAGGAAGGTGGGCGGCCGCCCTTCGCCGGCCGGTTGATAGACCGGCATCGCGTAGATCATCCGGGGCCCCACGGGCGAGAGGTAGGCCTCGCCCGGTCCGAGGCGCTTCACGGCGTCGAAGAACGGCGCCTCCGCCGCCCGGACCCGGTCGCTTCGGATGCGGCCCTCGACCACCTTGGCGATCTCGTCACCGTGCTGGTCGACGTAGCGGACCTGCGGGTAGACGAGCTCGATGCTGTTGCTGCGGTCGACGAACCGCTTGAAGGAGCCTTCCAGCTCCCGCCGGACGACCTCGGCCTCTTCGGTCAGGCCGTAGGCCCGGTTGTTGGCGTAGTTGAGGATCGCCGGGTTCTCGGCGAGGGTCCGGAGATCCGCCTCGCGCTGCTTGAGGTAGCGGGTGCTGGCCTTGGCCGCTTCGCGGCTGGAGGTGACGAACCCCACCGCCGCGAGGATCAGCATGGGCACGCCCACGAGCGGCAGGATGATCACCAGCATCTTGGTCTGGATGCTGGCGTCCCGCCAGAGTCCCCGTCGCTGCGGGCTCACGCGCGGCTCCCCCGCATGCCTCGCCATTACGGCTTCGGGGCGCCTCTCCGCACCGACCAGTGCTGGTCCGTCACCGAGGCCTCGACGAAGCTGAGCAGCCCGTTCACGTACGGCACGAAGCGCACCGCCTTGTTCACCGCGTAGAGCTGGATGGGGTTGTAGAGGAAGAGGAGGTAC
>CAZDYT010000395.1:0-4470 GCA_964509395.1 uncultured bacterium | reverse complement strand
GCTCGACTCGATGCTGACCACCCGGAGCTACCGGGCGGCGCGCCCGGACGCCGAGGGCGAGGAGCCGGGCCAGGACCGCGACGCTGTCGCCCGGCGAGCCGGCGCCCGTCCCGTCGGCGGACTCGGAGAGGATGATCGGCCCGCCGTCGATCGCAAGGGCGCGCCGGATCGCCTCGTCCACCTCGAGGAGGTTCGCTTCGAAGGCACGGCGCGATTGCCACGCCTTCCACGCGAGCTCCCGCACCACCGGCTCGATCTCGGCTGCGCGCCGGGCGCCGTCGGCGACGACCACGACGCGGAAGCCCGTCCCCGGGATGTCGAGCCAGGGCTGGACCGGGAAGGGCGCCACCGAGAGGACGCCGGGGCGCTGCTCGAGCCGCTTGGCGTCCGCCAGGAGGCCGGCCATGGGCTGGTCGCTCGTGCCCATGCCCTCGGCCGGGACGATCATCGGCGATTTGGCGAAGAGCGTGACGGGACGCACCTCGCCGCGGGCGGCGGCCAGGAGGAGCCGGGCGCCCTTGACCCCCGTCTCGTAGAGGTCGATGTGCGGGTAGGTGTCGTAGCCGACGAGGGCGTCGGCCTCCGCCACCATGCGAGGCGTGATGTCGCCATGGAGGTCGAGGGTGGCGACGATCGGGATCCGCTCGCCGACCCGCGTGCGCACGGCCGCGAGGAGCGCGCCCTCGCCGTCGGGGTCGTCCTCGAGCACCATCGCGCCGTGGAGCGCGAGCAGCACGCCGTCGAGCGGGCCGGCGGCGGCCAGCCGGCGCAGCAGGTCGTCGCGGAGCGCCTCGAACGTCCCGCGCGGCACCGGTCCGCTCGAGACGCAGTTGGCGGCGAGCGTCGGCACGACCTCCACGCCGGCGGGTTCCAGCACCTCCAGGAACCCGCCGATCTCGGCCCGGGTCGAGCGGAGTTTCGCGACAAGTTCGTCGGCAGTTAGAAGCTGGTTATTGCGGAAGTGCTCGAGATCGGCGCGCTGGCGGACGAAGGTGTTGGACTCTTCCATGACCTGGCCGATCGCGATGCGCATGGGCGTGGAATCACCCGCGGGCGACGCGGCGGGCGGCGGCCGCGATGGCCTCGAGGGCCTCGTCGATGTCGGCCGCCGTGTGCATCGCCGAGATGCCGTGGTGCCAGCCGTAGTGGAAGTAGACGCCTTCCTCGAGGGCGGCGGCGAAGAAGCGCCGCGCCAGCTCCCGGTCGAAGCGGGCCGCGGCCTGGCGGTAGCTCCGCGGCTCCTCCTCGAGACCGAAGAGGAGACTGAACCGCGCGCCGACCGCCTGGACCCGGACCGGCAGGCCCGCGCGCTTGAACGCCTCGCCGAGCCCGGCGTAGAGCGCCGCGTCGAGCCGCTCGAGGTGCGCCCAGAACTCGGGCTTGGCGATCTCGTCCAGGAACGCATTCGCCGCCAGGATCGGGATCAGGTGGGCGTTGAAGGTGCCGCTGTGGACCGCGGCGCCGCGCGGCGCCACGGCGTCCATCACCTCGCGCCGGCCGGCGAAGGCGCTCAGCACCGTGCCGCCGCCCAGGGCCTTGCCGAGGGTGCAGAGATCCGGCGTCACGCCGAGGTAGCCCTGGGCGCAGCTCGGCCCGGTGCGGAAGCCCGAGAGGATCTCGTCGAAGATCAGCACGATGCCGTGCTCCCGCGTGAGCCGGCGCGCGGCTTCCAGGTACCCCGGCACGGGCAGAATGGTGCCCGAGTTGTAGTTGATCGGCTCCATGATGACCGCCGCGATCTCGTCACCATGGCGCCGGAGGGTCCGCTCCAGCACCTCGGCGTTGTTCCACGGGAGCACGATGACGAGCTGCCGGAGCTCGGGCGGGATGCCGCCGCTCTCGGCGTAGGGGGTCGGCGCCTCTTCGGGGCCGGCCGCATCGAGCGGCGGCCAGGCGCTGTAGCCGAGGTAGTCGTGGTAGCCGTGGAAGTGCCCCTCGAACTTCACGACTTTCGACCGGCCGGTGTAGGCCCGGGCCGTCCGGATGGCATGCCAGGTGGTCTCGGTGCCGGAGCCCGTGAAGCGGACCAGCTCGGCGCACGGGATGATCCCGGTGAGCTTCCGCGCGACCTCGGCCTGGTACGGGGTCTCGTGGGCGCAGACGATCCCGAGCTCCAGCGCCTGCTGGACGGCGCGGCGCACGGCGGGATGGCCGTGGCCGAGGAGCGAGGCGCCGGAGGAGGTGTGGAGGTCGATGTACGCCTTCCCGTCGACGTCGTGGAGGCGCGCGCCCTCGCCCCGGGCCGTCATGAACGGGCGCCCGAGGGACGGGTGGACCCGCGCGGCGGCCGAGACGCCGCCCGCGAGGTAGTGCTGGGCCAGCCGGTAGAGGCGCTCGGCCTCGGTGGCCGGGGGCTTCTCTGGGTCCGTCATCGTGAGGCTCCTTCTCTCACAGCTCGCGGTAGCGAACGCAGTCCCGCGTGTGGTCGTTGACCATGCCGACCGCCTGCATGAACGCGTAGCAGATCGTCGAGCCGGCGAACGTGAACCCGCGCCGGCGGAGCTCGCGGCTCATGGCGTCGGACTCCGGTGTGCGCGCGGGGATCTCCGCGACGCTCCGCCAGCCGTTCCGTTTGGGGCGCCCCCCGACGAACTGCCAGAGGAAGCGGTCGAAGCGGCCGAACTCCTCCTGGACCGCGAGGAAGGCGCGCGCGTTCCGGATCGCTCCGCGGATCTTCAGCTCGTTTCGGATGATTCCCGGATCGGCCAGGAGCTTCCGCACCTTGGCCTCGCCATACACGGCGACCCGCCCTGGGTCGAAGCCGTCGAAGGCCCGCCGATAGTTCTCTCGCTTCCCGAGGATGGTCCGCCAGCTCAGGCCGGCCTGGGCTCCGTCGAGGATGAGGAACTCGAACAGGCGCCGGTCGTCGTGGACGGGCACGCCCCATTCCCGGTCGTGGTAGGCGACGTAGAGCGGATCCTCCCCGACCCACGCACACCGTCGTGTCATCGCGTCCTGCCGGCGGCTACTTTTCAAGCGCGCTCGGCTGGGACGGCCGCGCGGGGACAGCGGGCCGGGCTGTCTCGGGTCGCGCGGGCGCGGAGAGGGTGAGCGGGGCCGTCACGGTGTGCCCCTTATATCAACGCCACCCCCTCCCGTCAACGGCGTCGCGTGAGCGGCGCCTGATTCCCACGCCTCCCGGCCGGTGGCGACCCGGTGGAGGCCGGTGCGTCAGTGGACGGATTGGGCGAACCCGGACCGCGGGTCTCGTCGGCGAAGCCGCGTGACGCCGCGGAAGGGGGTTATGCGTGACCGTCGTGAAACGGCTCGCCGTGCAAGACCCCGCGTGCGAGGGCTGGAGCGCCGTCGGTTCCCTCCGCGGACGCCCCGACCGGCACGCGCTCGACCCACGGGGGCAAGTGGTTGCGCCGTGACCTCGCCGGGCCTCCTTGATCATGTGCAGGGCGCACTGCGCTCAGAAGCCCAGCCGCCAGGATGGCGCTCTCGGACCCGTTTCCGGCAAAGAAGTGCGCCACCTGGACGGGGGTGAGGGCAGATCGGGCAAGGTCCCGGCGAAGCCGGGCCAGCACCTCGCGGCAGGACGCCGGCTCGGCGAAGAAGTCGTAGCGTTCTCCTGGAGACAGGCCGGCGCGGAGCACTCGGGTGAGGGCGCGGACGAGGCCCAGATCCAGGCGAAGGCCCACCGCCAGCCTGCCGTTGACCCTCTGGTACGGCCTGGGCGGGCCCACCTGCTGGAAGTGAAGGCTCGTCTGGTAGAGCTTCACATGGTGCGGGCTGACGACAATGCAGAGGTCGTGCAGGCGGGCGATCCTGGCGGCGTAGAGGATCAGCATTCGGAAGAGTCGCATGAGGATCGCCATCCCCGAGGGCTGGTAGGCGGGATCCACGGCGAGGGCCGAGCCTTCAGCCAGGCGCCGACCCCGGGCGCGCAGGCTCGCCAGCTCCTCTCGGCAGGTCTCGTCCATCGGAAGCCCGATGGGGGAGTCCTCGATCAGGGTCACGGTGGCGACCACCCGGGTTCCGGCCTTGGCGATGAACACCTTGGTGGACGGAAGCGCGTTGTAGACGTTCAGGCGCCGGCCGGCGGGGTGCGGGGTCATGTATCCGCGCCGGACGTACCGGTCATGAAGCAGTCGAAAGGCCCCGTCGAACTCGTCGGTCTCCCCCGCGAGGCCGAAGTCCAGGGCGGACACGACCTCGTCTTCTGCGTCTGTCCACCACCGTCGCTTCCGCTCTGTCCCGTGCGCTCGAATCATGCTGGCCCCGACGGCGGACCAATGGGGCAAGAGCCGTGCCACGCACCGGCGTGCGCGATCTCCGCGCCACGCAAGCGGTGTGCGGCCGGGACGGCGGGACGGCGTGCACAGGAATTTGTGCAGCGGCCGCGGGCGTTGCACAAAAACCCGGCTGCGGGGTGGGGAAGTGCGGGCCGGCGGCTTACTGGCTGGCGGCGGAGGGCTCGGGGTCGGGGGGCAGCCGGCCGACCCCGCCCAGGCGCTGTCCGCCCGC
>CAZDYT010000394.1:0-4471 GCA_964509395.1 uncultured bacterium | reverse complement strand
TCGTCGTAGGTGATGTAGTTGATCTTGCGGCCGTTGATCCCGCCCTCGTCGTTGACCTTCTTCACGTAGGCGCCGATGACCTTGCCGATGGTCCCGTATGCCGAGGCCGGGCCGCTGTAGGGGTTGGTGTTGCCGACCTTGATCTCCGTGGCCGTGACCCCCGGCCCCTGGGCCGCGGCGGGCGCCCCGGCGAGGGCCAGGCCCACGGCGGCGAGCAGCGCGAGCGTGAGAGGCTTTCTCAGCATGGTCTCCTCCCGGTCAGGTGGTGACGGTCAGCGAAAGCGGTGACGAGGACGCTCTCACCTCCCTGAACGCTCAGGATGCCGCCGGGGTTCCGGCCATCGCCCGGCCGAGTTGGCGCCGGAGGAGTCCCAGCGCGCCGGCGATCCCGCGCGGCATCGCGTACATGACGGCGATGAGGAAGACGCCGTAGATGGCCCAGGGGGCCGCCTTGGAGATGTCCTGGGCCCAGTTGGGCACGAACTGGATGAAGAGGCCGCCGAAGATCGCCCCCGAGACCGAGGCGAGCCCGCCGATGACGACGCCGACGAGGAACGTGATGGAGAGGAAGACGTTGAACGCGTCCGGCGCGACGAAGGCGATCGCGAGGGCGCTGAGCGCCCCCGCCACCCCGGTGTAGGCGGCGCTCACGCCGAAGGTGAGGGACTTGTAGAGGGCGCTGTTGATCCCCATCGCCCGGGCGGCGGTCGGGTGGTCGCGGATCGCGACGATCGCGCGGCCCGTCCGCCCCCGGAGGAGGTTCCCGGCGAGGGCGAACAGCACGAGGAGCACGGCCAGGCTCAGGAAGTAGAGCCACTGGTCGGGCGTGAGCGGGAGGCCGAGCGGCGCCGGAGGCTTCGAGAGCACGATCCCCTGCGAGCCGCCGGTCCAGTGCTCGAAGTATTTGAGGATCTGGGGCACGGCGAGGGCGAGCGCGAAGGTGGCGAGCGCGAGGTAGAGCCCTTCGAGCCTGAGCGCCGGGATGCCGAAGAGGACGCCGATGACGAGGCAGAGGAGGGCGGCGGCGGGAATCGTCCAGCCGTAGGGGACGTCCCACCGGTCGATCATGATCGCCGTGGTGTAGGCCCCGACGCCGTAGAACGCTCCGTGGCCGAGGGAGATCTGGCCGTTGTAGCCGGTCAGGATGTTGAGCCCCAGGAGCGCCATCGCGTAGATGAAGACCTGGGTAAACTGGAAGAGGCGGAAGCCGCTGAGCACGAAGGGGAGCATGCCGGCCACCGCCAGCACCGCGAGCAGTCCCGCCGCCTTCCATGCCCGCGGGGTGAGACCCGCCCACGGGGCGGCTCCGGCCGCCGCGACCCCGCGAGGGCTCGCACGCGCCGCCATGGCCTACACCCGGTGGACGGCCGCGCGCCCGAAGAGGCCGCTCGGCCGGACGAGGAGCACCACGAGGATCACGGCGAGCGCGACGGTCAGCTTCAGCTCGGTCCCGATGAACCAGACGTACGTGCCCACGAGGTTCTCGACGACGCCGACGAGCAGGCCGCCGAGCACCGCGCCGCCGGGGCTGGTGAATCCCCCGAGGGTGGCCGACGCGAACGCGTAGATGAGGATGCCGCTCATCATGTTCGGGTCGAGGAACACCTTCGGGGCGATCATCATGCCCGCCACCGCGCCGGCCAGCGCCGCGAGCCCCCAGCCGAGCGCGAGCATCCAGCCGACCCGGATCCCGCAGAGGCGGCTGGAGACGGGGTTCTGGGCGGCGGCCCGCATCGCGAGCCCCAGCGGCGTGTGGCGGAAGAAGAGGTAGAGGAAGGCGAGGACGACGAGCGTGACGCCGATCGCGCCCAGGTCGTGCGCGCCGAAGACGACGGTGCCGATCCGGATGGGCCGGTCGGGGAACGGGCTCGGGAAGGGTTTCTGGATGTAGGAGTAGATCCAGCCGGCGAGGCTGTTGAGGATCACCAGGAGCCCGATGCACACGATGACGATGGTCAGGACCGGCGCGTTCTCCAGCGGCCGGATGACGACGCGCTCGATGAGGAGACCCCCGACCAGGGCGATCCCGAGGGTCGCCAGGAACGCCGCCCAGTAGGGGAGACCGGCGTTCAGCATGGACCACGCCAGGTAGGTGCTGAACATCGCCATCTCGCCCTGCGCGAAGTTCACCACGTCGGTGGCCTGGTAGATCATCACCAGCGCCAGCGCCAGGCTCCCGTAGATGCCCCCCGTCGCCAGTCCCGAGACGACCTGCTGGAGGAAGATGTCCACGGGGTCCTCAATACCCCAGATACGCGCGGCGGATCGCGTCGTCCTGCTTCATCACGGCCGAGGGCCCGGACAGGACGACGCGGCCTGTCTCCAGGAGATAGGCGTGGTCGGCGAGGTCGAGCGCGAGCGCCGCGTTCTGCTCGACGAGCAGGACGCTGACGTGCTCCTCCCGGTTGATGGCGCGCACGATCCGGAAGATCTCCCGCACGAGCAGGGGCGCCAGCCCGAGCGACGGCTCGTCGAGCAGCAGGAGCTGCGGGCGCAGCATGAGGGCGCGGGCCAGGGCCAGCATCTGCTGCTCGCCGCCGGAGAGCGTGCCGGCGATCTGCCGCCGCCGCTCGCGGAGCACCGGGAAGTAGCCGTAGACGCGCGCCAGGTCCTCCGCGAGCCGGCGCTTTTCCTTCCGGGTGTACGCGCCGAGCCGGAGGTTCTCCTCCACCGTGAGCTGGACGAACGTGCCGCGGCCTTCCGGCACGTGCGCGATGCCGAGCCGGACGATCTCCTCGGTCGCCTTGCCCTCGATCCGGCGCCCGCCCAGGCGGATGGCGCCGGTCGTCCGGACCATGCCGCAGACCGCGCGCAGGGTGGTCGTCTTGCCGGCGCCGTTGGCGCCCAGGATCGTCGTGATGCCGCCGTCCTCGACCGCGAAGTCGAGGCCGTGGAGGACCTTGGTCCAGCCGTAGTGGGCTTCGAGGCGCGCGGCCTCGAGGAGGGGCGGCATCAGGCGACGTCTCCGAGATAGGCGCGAATCACCTCCGGGTTCGCCTGGACCTCCGCCGGCCTCCCCTCGGCGATCTTCCGCCCGAAGTCCAGCACGACGACCCGGTCGGACACCTGCATGACGAGGCTCACGTGGTGCTCCACCAGCAGGACGGTCACGCCGCGGTCGTCGCGGAGCGAGCGGATCAGCTTGCCGAGCGCGGCGACCTCCTCGTGGTTCAGCCCGCTCGCGGGCTCGTCCAGGAGGAGGAGCTTCGGCCGGCTGGCGAGGGCGCGCGCCAGCTCGACGCGCTTGAGCGTCCCGAAGGGCAGCCCCGCCGCCGGGTGCCGGGCGACGGCGTCCAGCT
Source organism: uncultured bacterium (assembly GCA_964509395.1). Lineage (GTDB taxonomy): Bacteria > Methylomirabilota > Methylomirabilia > Rokubacteriales > DASRDR01 > CAZDYT01. Next base: position 1,172 of record CAZDYT010000394.1, on the reverse strand, counting down.
CCAGGAAGGCGATCAGCTCGAGCGCGATCCCGCGCAGCTCGCGCTCCTCCTGCCGGACCCGGGGAAGCCGCAGCGCGTTGCCGAGGAACCCGCTCCGCGTCCGGCTGTGGGCGCCGACCATGACGTTCTGGAGCACCGTCATGCTCTGGAAGAGGGCGAGGTTCTGGAACGTCCGGCTGATCCCGAGGGGGGCGATCCGGTGGGGTGGCAACCTGAGGATGGAGCGCCCCGCGAAGAGGATCTCGCCCCGGTCGGGAGCGTAGAGGCGGCTCACGCAGTTGAAGAGGGTGGTCTTGCCGGCCCCGTTCGGTCCGATCAGCCCCACGACCCGGCCTTCGTCCATCTCGAACGACACGCCGTCGAGCGCCACGATGCCGCCGAAGCGCATCGTGACGTCGTGGACGGCCAGGAGCGGCGGTCCCGCTCGGGGACCGGGCGTCACGGAGTCCGGAGCCGCGGGTCGAGGGCGTCCCGCAGCGAGTCGCCGAACAGGTTGAACGCGAAGACGGCGAGGCTGATCGCCAGGCCCGGGAAGATGGCCATCCACGGCGCCGTCTCGGCGAACTGCACGGCGGCCCCGCGCAGCATCAGGCCCCAGGCGGGGATCGGCTCGGCGACGCCGAGGCCCAGGAACGAGAGCGACGCCTCGAGCAGGATGGCCTGGCCGAGGTACGCCGTCAGCAGGATGAGATAGGGCGCCATGACGTTGGGGAGCATGTGGCGGAGAATGATCCGCGGGTGCCCGAAGCCCGCCGCGCGGGCGGCGTCGACGTACGGCATCTCCCGGATCGCGAGCGCGCTCGACCGCGCGACCAGCCCGGCCCGGGGGATCATCGGGATCATGATGGCCAGGATGACGTTGGTGATCCCGGTCCCGAGGATGGACACGACGGCCAGCGCCAGGATGATCAGCGGGAACGCGAGGAAGATGTCCATCACGCGCTGGAGCAGGAGGTCGACCCGCCCCCCAAAGTAGGCGCTCGCGACCCCGAGCACCGTGCCCAGCGTGGCGCCGAGGAGCGCGCAGGAGAACCCCACGAGCATGGCCGTGCGGGAGCCGTAGAGGATGCGCGAGAGCACGTCGCGGCCGAACGCGTCCGTGCCGAGCCAGTGCGCGAGGCTCGGCCGCGCGAGCATCGCGCCGTAGTCCGTCGCGAGCGGATCGTACGGGG
>CAZDYT010000393.1:0-4480 GCA_964509395.1 uncultured bacterium | reverse complement strand
ATACACCGCCGGGGGTATTTCACGCGCACCGCTCCGGACGGCCTCAGGGCCGCCTGTTTTTCGCCGCGAGGACGCCGGTGGGCTGTTCGCCGCGGCAGGACCCGCCCGTGCCACGGCGTTCATAAGTCCGGCTAGGGTGGCGTACACCGGCGCATCTCCGGTACGGGGAGGCCGGCGACGCACCGCCCAACGCGAAAGGAGACCGAGATGACACAGGACTCGAGCCCCCGGCTCAAGACTCTGCGGCGGCTCACCGCCGCGCTCTTCGTCGCCGCCGCCCTCGCTCCGCCGGCCGGCGCGGCCGCCGCCGTCGAGCTGGAGGTGGCGACCTGGCACTGGACCGAGCCGGCCCGCGGGGCCGTGCTGCGCAAGCTCGTCGAGCAGTTCGTCGGAGAGCATCCGGGCATCACCGTCAAGGAGGTCAGCGTCCCCTTCCCCCGCTACGTCGAGCAGATGCTCCTCCGGCTTGCCGGCGGCGCGCCGCCAGACGTGCTGGTGGCCACGGACGGCATGCTCTTCACCTTCCTGGACCGGGGTCACCTGACGCCCCTCGGGTCCTTCCCGCCGCTGGCCCGCATGCTCGAGCGGGACCGCCAGGACCTGGTCGACGGGCAGGCCGTCGCGCACGTCGGCGGCCAGACCTACGGGGTGGTGAGCCACTACAGCACGTACGGGCTCCTTTACAACGAGAAGCTCCTGAGCGAGGCCGGCGTCACCAAGCCCCCCACCACGCCGCAGGAGTTCCTGGCGGTCGCCACCAAGCTCACGAAGGCTCCCGAGCAGTTCGGCTACGGGACGCGCCACTCGATCAACGAAGAGGCCGGGTGGTGGTACGAGATGGCGTACTGGGTCCACGGGTTCGGGGGCAGGTGGGCCACCGGCGGCCGGCCGTCGGTCAACACGCCTCAGGTGATCAACGCCGTGCGCTTCTTCAAGCAGCTCTACGACACCGGCGTGTTCCCGAAGGGCGTGGATGCCGCCACCTACCGGCGGATGTTCTGGCAAGAGAAGATCGCCATGCTGACCGACAACAATGCCGTCTACTTCATCGCGAAATCCCAGAACCCGAACCTGCCGCTCCGCGCGGCGCCCAACCCGTTCTCCCCCCCGGTCACCGTCGGGGAGATCTCTTTCTACACGATCCCCAAGGGCGCGAAGCACCCGCAGGAAGCCGCCACCTTCATCGAATGGTACCGGCGGCATCTGCGGGAGCTGGGGATGAACCTCCAGAACCTGGTCGGGTCGAAGGCGGCCAACACCGACATCCTGAAGGCGTTCCCCCATCTCACGACGTTCGTGAGCGCCCCGCTGGCCGAGAACGGCGGCGCGCTGCCGAAGGGCTACGAGGGGCGCATGCCGGAGTTCCGGCACATCGTGCTCCAGCACGTGACCAACGTCCTCGTCAACAATGCCGATCCGGCCGCCGAGATGCAGGCCGCGCAGACGGAGCTCGAGACCATGCGGCGATAGCCCCAGGGGACGCGCGGGCCGCGGCCACCGGCGCCGATCACGATGCCGAGTCCGTCCGCAGGGGGACGCCAGGGATGGCTTCCCTATGCCCTGGTGGGCCCCCTGGTCGCCCTGATCGCCGCGTTCGTCCTCTACCCGATGGCGCAAGGGGTCCGCGTCAGCCTGTACGACAGCCGCGACCTCGTCCCGCGGCCCGAGGAGTTCGCCGGCTTCGCGAACTTCGCCTGGCTCTTACGCTCGCCGGCGACCGTGAAGAGCGTGCGGGTGACGGTCCTCTACGTGGCGGTCACCACGGTCGCCGCCACCTTCGTCGGTCTGGCGAGCGCGCTCGTGCTGAACGCCTCGTTCCGGGGCCGGGCTCTCTTCCGGGCGGCGGTCACCATCCCCTGGGGGACTCCGCTGGTCGCCAGCGCCCTCATCTGGTTCTGGATGTTCGACCCGCAGTACGGCGTCGTGAACTACGCCGTCCGCGGGCTCGGGCTCACCGCCCAGGGGATCCCCTGGCTGATCTCGCCGCAGTGGGCGCTGCCCGCCGTCATGACCGTGGACGTGTGGCGGACCTTCCCCTTCGGCACCCTCGTCCTGCTCACCGCGCTGCAGGGGATCGATCCCGATCTCTACGGGGCGGCCGCGGTCGACGGCGCCGGGCGCGCCGCCGTGTTTCGGCACATCGTCCTCCCCTCGATCCGCCCCTCGCTCCTCATTCTCTGCCTCCTCTACACCATCTGGGGCATGAAGCGATTCGACACGATTTGGATCCTCACCCAGGGCGGGCCGGCGGATGCGACGAACGTCCTGTCCGTCTTCATCTACCGGGAAGCGTTCCGGAACTTCCGAATCGGCCAGGCGTCCGCCATGGCGCTGGTCGGGGCGGCCCTCGGCCTGATCGCCACCATCATCTACTTCGCGCTGGAGCGGCGGCATGAGGCGACGTAGGGCGCGGCCGGCCGCTCCCGGGCTGGTGGGCACCTATCTCCTCGCCGGGCTCTTCGCGGCCGGTGCGGCCTTTCCGCTCTACTGGATGGTCGTCGCCGCGCTCCAGCCGGGCCGGGAGCTCCTCACCTATCCGCCCCGGCTTCTCCCCCGGCTGGGCGAGCTGGGCGTGTTCGGCAGGCTGTTCGCGACGCAACCGATGCTCCTGTGGATCGGGAACACGGTGCTCGTCGCGGCGGGGGTCGCGCTGATCTCGGTCGGGCTGGCCGTGCTCGCCGCCTACGCGCTCTCGCGGTTCCGGTTCCCCGGCCGCACCGGCATCCAGTTCGTGCTGCTGCTCACCCAGATGCTGCCCAGCACCGTGCTGATCGTCCCGCTGTTCATCCTGTTCCGACAGCTCAACATGCTGAACACGCGGACGGCGATCGTCCTCGCGCAGGCGGCGCTGGTCGCGCCGATCGCGGTCTGGATCATCAAGGCCTTCATGGACACGATTCCGGGCGAGATCGAGGAGGCGGCGCTCATCGACGGCTGCTCCCGGGTCGCGGTCCTGTGGCGGATCACGCTGCCGCTCGCGATCCCCTCGGTCGTGGCCTCCTTCGCGATGAGCTTCTTCGAGGCCTGGAACGTGTTCGTCTATGCGCTGACGTTCGCGCCGGACCGCGAGCTCTGGGTGTCGGCCGTGGGGCTCGCGTCCTGGATCGGCGAGCTGACCACCCCCGTGGAGATCATGATGTCCGGCGCCGTGGTGTTCACGCTACCCTCCGTCGTGGTCTTCCTCGCCCTCCAGCAGCGACTGGTCGGAGGCCTGTCGGCGGGCGCGATCCAGTAGGCGGCTACCCGTCGTCCTCCCGGGCGAACATCGACGGCTGATAGGGCAGGAACTGCCCCCGCTGCTCGTAGAGGCGGTGGTACTTCTTGACCTTCTCCTCGTCTACCTCGACACAGAGGCCCACGCCGCGCGGGACACCCCATGACGGACCGGTGGCGATCGGCAGGGGCACGGTCAGGACGTCGTCCTCCATGATCGCGGCGGTCTGCTGATTGCCGTCCACGAGGTTGGGCAGCGTGAGGCAAACGTGGTGGGACGCGGCGGCCATGATGCCGAGCTCGCCGTGGGTATGGCGGCAGACCCGCAGGCCCTCGAGACGCGCCAGGTGGCTCAGCCGGTGGAACTCGGCCAGGGTCCCCACCCACGCGCTGCTGAAGCAGAGCACGTCGGCCGCGCGGTGGCGGATCACCTCGTGCACGTCGGCCACCCGCCAGAGGCCTTCGTTGGCAGCCAGCGCGACCGGGGTGCGCGTCCGGAGCTCCGTCATGTTGCGCAGCGGATCGGGCCAGACGGGCTGCTCGGCGAAGTCGATGCGGTGGCGGTCGAATTCGGCGAGGTAGCGGACGGCCTCGTTCAGCGACCACGCGCCGTTCGCGTCGATGCGGATCTTGCGGTCGGGCCCGATGGCCTCGCGCAGCGCGGCGATCATCGGCAGCTCCGCGTCGAAGTCGATGCCCACCTTCACGTAGAAGACGCTGTACCCCATCTCCACGCCGCGGCGCGCCTGAGCGGCCACGTCCATGGGAGGGCCCCACGCCAGGTAGCAGAAGTAATCGACGGTCCGACGGACGACGCCGCCGAAGAGGTTGTAGAGCGGCTGACCGCACGCCTTGCCGCACAGGTCCCACAGGGCCATGTCGATCCCGCAGAACGCGAAGTTGGCGGTCATCACCCGGTTGTACCAGTGAGCGGTGCCGAAGAAATCAGCGGCGATGGCCTCCCGGCTCCAGGGGTTCCGGCCCTCGAGGTACGGGATGGCAGACCGGATCACCTCGTACACGCTCTCGACGTTCGAGCCCGAGCAGCTCTCGCCCCACCCGACGAGTCCGTCGTCGGTCGTGATCTTGACGAGGACGTCGGTCACACCGTCGCGCTGAACCCGGGAGCTCTGCTCGCGGTGGCGGTAGGGCACGCTGACGATGATCGGCTCAACGCTCCGGATCTTCATGTGAGTCCTCCCTGATCGGCGCTTCCTGGAGTGGTGATCGGGCCGCGGGTGGCGCCGCACGCCGCCCCCGAGCGCGC
>CAZDYT010000392.1:0-4488 GCA_964509395.1 uncultured bacterium | reverse complement strand
TCAGGGGTGGCCGCGCTCGAAGAGCGTCTCGCGCATCCGGAGGGCCACGACGACGCCCGAGGCCAGCGTGAGCGCCGCCACCACGTGGATGGCCGCCCCCATGCCGAGGAAGTCCGCGACGAGACCGGCCACCAAGGCACCCACGGCATAGCCCAGATCCCGCCAGAGGCGGTAGACGCCGAGACTGGTCGCCCGCCAGCTCGGGTGGGCCACGTCACCGATCACGGCGAGGAGCGTCGGGTAGACCATGGCCGTTCCCAGCCCCTGGAGCGCGGCGCCCGCGATCCAGGCGCCGTAGGCAGGGACGAGGACCGGCAGCCAGATCCCGCCCGCCTGGACGACCATCCCGCCGGCGATGAGCCACTTGCGGCCGATCCGGTCGGAGAGCGGGCCCGTGACGACCTGGAGCAGCCCCCAGACGCCGGGGTAGACCGCCTTGATCAGGCCGATCGCGGCGACCCCGAGCCCGTAGCTTCCGAAGAAGAGCGGGTAGATCCCCCAGGACATGCCGTCGTTGAGGTTGTTGACCAGCCCCGCCTGGCAGGCGGCCGAGAGGCTCCGGTCGCGCCAGGTCGTCAGTCCGAACACGGCCCCGAAGGACCGGGGCGGGGCCTGGCGGCCGGCCGCGCCTCGGAGCTGGGCGACCTCGAGGGCCACGTGGCCTCGGGTCTCCCGGACGAAGAGCGCCGAGAGGCCGAGCCCGAGGATGGCGACCACGCCGCCGTAATAGAACGGCTCGGGCCGCAGCGAGTACGCGGCGGCGATATACCCCGTCGCCCAGGCGGAGAGCCCGACCGACAGGTAGCCCGCGAACTCGTTGAGCCCGAGGGCCAGGCCGCGGCGCTTCGGCCCGACCAGGTCCACCTTCATGATGACCGTCATCGACCAGGCGAAGGCCTGATTGGCGCCGAGGAGCACGTTGGCCGCGTCGATCCATCCCCAGTGGGGCGCCCACATGATCAGGAAGGGGACGGGCAACCCGAGGAGCCACCCCGCGACGAGGAGGGGCTTCCGCCCGACCCGTTCCGAGAGGCGTGCCGCCACCAGGTTGAGGAGCGCCTTGGTCACGCCGAAGCTCACGATGAACGACACGATGGCGGTCTTGGAGGCGAGGCCGAACTCGCGCTCGCCGATGAGCGGGACCACGGTGCGCTCGAGCCCCACCATGGCGCCGACGAAGGCGTTGATCAGGACCAGGAGGCTGAACTGGCCGAGGTTCTCCCGCAGCCCGAGGGCCAGGGGACGGCTGCGCCCGGGGACACCCGCGACCACGCTTCGCGCCGGCATCCCTGTGGAGCTCAGCGCTCCTCCTCACTCGCGTCGTGGGTCACGAGCGCGCCGCAGCCGCTTCCCGCCGTCAGTCGCGACCGAGGTTCCGGGCCCGGTTCACCGCGAACGCCGCGGGTGGCGGCGGCAGGTCCTCGAGCGCGAACCGAACGAACTCCTCCGGCGAGGCCAGCCGCAGGGCCGGGTTGAAGCGCCGCTCGAACCCGATGGTGGTCATGGGCTTTCCGGACAGCCCCTTGCCGCACGCCGCGCCGCCGAAGTGGGCCGGGTAGACCTCGACATGATCCGGCAGCGTCAGCAGCCGCCGGAGGCTCTGGTAGAGGTCGCCGGCCAGCGCGCGCTCGCGCGCGTCCCCCGCGAGGTCCGGTCGGCCGACCCCGCCGGCGAAGAGCGTGTCCCCGGTCAGCACGAACCACGGCCCGTCCCCGCGGGTCCGGTCGGTGACGACGAGCGAGATCCCCTCCGGGGTGTGGCCGGGGGTGTGCCAGACGCGCAGGACGACGTTGCCGAGAGCGAGCTCGTCGCCGTCGCGCAGCGGCTGGAACGGGAACGCCGCCTCCACCGCCTCGTGGAGGCAGACGGCCGCCCCCGTAGCCTCGGCGAGGGCGCGCGCCCCCGAGAGGTGGTCGGCCTGGACGTGCGTCTCGATGACGTGGGTGATGCGGAGCGCCTTCTGGGCCGCGGCGGCGAGATAGGGCTCGAGCTCGGGCTGTGGATCCACCACAGCGCAGGCGCCTGCGCCCCCTCAGCCGAGCAGGTACGCGGCGCAGCCGGTCTCAGACCGCAGGAATTGGCGGAAGATCATGGCGTCGCCTCCTTCCGCGGGTGCCGGTTGCGAGGGTAGGCCGCGCCGTGCTATGAGTCCAATCGAATGGCATGATGAGTTCGATTAGCTCGGCTTATCGGATCGCGCCGCCGCCCCGGAGCGCCCCGTGACGCTTCGTCAGCTCGAGATCTTCCTCGCCGTGGCGCGGGCCCGAAGCTTCCGCAAGGCGGCCGAGCGGGTGGCGCTGAGCCAGCCGGCGCTGTCCCAGCAGATCAAGGAGCTCGAGCGCGAGCTCGCCACGGCCGTGTTCGATCGCCTGGGGCGGACGGTGGAGCTGACCGAGGCGGGCCGCGTGCTCGAGGAGCACGCGCAGCGGGTCTTTGCGACGCTTCAAGGGGCGCAGGAGGCCATCGGCGAGCTGCGGGGCCTCGATCGGGGGGTGCTCCGGCTCGGGGGCAGTACGACGCCGGGCATCTACCTCCTCCCGCGGCTGCTCGGGCGCTTCAAGGCCTGCCATCCCGGGATCGAGGTGTCGCTCCGGATCGGGAACACCCGGGAGATCGAGGAGCGGGTGCGGACCACGGAGGTCGACCTCGCGCTCGTCGGCGGACACCTCACCGGCTTCAAGGAGACGTGTGTGGAGGCCAGCCTGGTGGACCGGCTCGTGCTGATCGTCCCGCCCCGGCACCCCTGGGCCCGGCGGCGGGCGATCACGCCGGAGCGGTTGCGGGAGGAGTGCCTCCTGCTCCGGGAAGACGGGTCCGCCACCCGCCGGGTCACCGAAACCGCGCTCGAGCGGGCCGGCATCCGGATGCGGAGCTCGCTCGAGCTGGGGCCCACCGAGGCGATCAAGCAAGGCGTGCGGGCGGGGCTCGGGGTCGCGTTCGTCTCCCACTACGCGGTGCGGGGCGAGGTCGCGAGGGGCCAGCTCCGCGTGGTCGGCGTTCGGGGCGTGGCGATCCAGCGCCACTTCCACGTGATTCGCCACGAAGCCAAGTCGCTGACGCCGACCGTCCGTGCCTTCCTCGGCTTCCTCCACGAGGATCCCGCCGTCCGGACACTCGGAGGGCGGCGGTCTCGCCAGGCGCCTGGCGGCCCGCCGGCCCGGTAGCCTCCCCAACGTCCGCCCTCGGCTCCCGGCCGTCCACCCCCGAGTGGCGAGGTGGACGACGCACCGCGTCGTAGACCGGGTTGATCGGGAGGGCAAATGGAGCGATCATCCCACCTGAGCGCGATGCCGCCAGCCCCCGGGACCGGCGGGCCTGGCGGCGGCCGCGTTGCAAAGCTGGAACAGTGATCCCCGACGCGGGGATCCAAGGGGGGAGTCCGATGGGACCGTATGATCAGCGAAAGGTTACGCTCGACCCGGGCCTGACAGCCCTGGCGCTTCGCGGCTTGCACGAACGGGACGGCCACTATCCGTTCATGGACCGGTTCAGGCGGGGTCGCGGGTTCCGACGCCGCCGGGGGGTGCGCGCCACCCCCACGGCAGCCGCTCGGCCCGGGCGGCAGGCCCGGCCCGCATCGTTTTGGCAGTCCCTGTTCACGCTTGGCCGCCGGCGTGCCGCCCGGCGGCACCCATCACCGGCCGCCGCCTAGACTCCTTGAAGCACTCAGCCCATGGTCGATTGAGTCACCGACCATCCCGCCGGTAGCCGCAACGGGCTCTCACGATCCAGGACGATTGGCGCCATCTCCCCGGACGGTGCGCCCGCAAGAACCAGGCTGGTGTCGGCCGCGGCCCTGATCAGGGCGCCGTCCCCGGGAGGTCAGCGGGGCGCCGGCTCCTTCGGGCTCTCCCCGTCCGGCGGGAGAGGTCCCGGCTCGCGGCCCGCCGGGCGAGAGGTGGGCTCGACCTTCCTGACCCGCTCGATGACCGGGTCGTCCACGAACGGCTCGTAGCGCCGGAGCGCGACCGTAACGATGTCGCCCTGCTCGACGAGGAGGTCGATCTCCGTGACGTTCCGCTTGAAGGTTGCCAGGATGGCCCCCTGGGCCGTCAAGAGCGTCAGCAGCACCCGAGTGGGCTCCTTCCGCTTCGCCGTGACCGTCCCCTCGAGGGTCACCGTCGGGCCCCGGAGGGCCTCCGGCAGGTAGGGGCGAGCGAGGCGCGGCCCCGAGACCGTGCCGGCCACGCCCAGCGCAAGGCCGAGCACGAACACCAGCGTCAGCCCCCAGCCCTTCACCGTCGCGAGCCCCCCCTCGAGGGAATCATAGTCCACGTCCGGCTCACTCCACGATCCGCAGTCTTTTCGAAGCCTGAGATGAACGCCTCGCGCCGGAGCCTCCGGATCGTCTGCTCGGCGATGGCTCTCTGGTCGGGGGGGCCACGCGGGTGGCGCGGCGAACGGGGCGACCCGCGGGCTGGCTTACGGGCTGCCCCAGACCAGGGGCCGATAAATCCACCCCTGGTCGCCGTCGGCGTGCTCCACCTT
>CAZDYT010000391.1:3257-4494 GCA_964509395.1 uncultured bacterium | reverse complement strand
ACTGCATCTACCTCTCGGATCCGCCGGAAGTCCTCGCGCCGAAAATCAACACCATGATGACCGATCCGGCCCGCAAGCGCCGAAGCGATCCCGGCAACCCCGAGGTCTGCCCGGTCTTCGACCTCCACAAGATCTTCACGCCCGAGGCCGAGCGCGAGGCGGCAGCGCACGGCTGTCGCACGGCGGGAATCGGCTGCCTCGACTGCAAGGGGACCCTCCTCACACATCTCATGCCCACCCTGGACGGGATCCGAGAGCGCCGAACCGAGGTCGCCGCCCACCCGGGCCGCATCCAGGAGATCTTCGAAGCCGGCTCGGCCCGTGCCCGGCAGACCGCCCGCGAGACCGTGGCCGAGGCCAAGGCAGCCGTCGGGATCCTGTAGGAAGGCGCAGAACGGCCGTATGCACCCGGGTCTCGATTCCCCTGGGGGGCGGAAGGACATGGTGGCCACCGAATCCGACGAGGCGACCGTCCTCGGGCAACCGCCGGCCGGATTGACGGTGCGCCTGGAGGGGTTCGAGGGACCCCTCGACCTCTTGTTGCACCTCGCTCGGTCCCACGAGATCGACCTCGCCCGGCTCCCGATCCGCCAGATCACGGATCAGTACCTGGCCTCTCTGGAGGCGGCCGACTTCCGGGAGCTGGAGGACGCCGGGGCGTTCCTCGTCATGGCGGCCACGCTGATCTACCTGAAGTCGAAGCTCCTCCTGCCCCAGCCCGAGATCGAGGAAGAAGGCCTCGACGAGGAAGGCGAGGCGCTGCGGCTGGAGCTGGAAGGGCGGCTCCGCGCCTATGCCCGGATCAAGGAGCTCGGCGAATGGTTACGCGCCCAGGAGGCGGCCTGGGGGACGCGTTTTCGGCGGACGTGGAACGAGCTGCCCGCGCCCGAGTACGTGCCGATCGAGAGCCTGAGCCTCTGGGATCTGGGCGAGGCGTATCGGGCCTTGCTCGTGCGCCTGGCGCGCGCGGAGCCGGTCCGCGAGATCGAGCCGGAGCCGCCGTCGCTCTTGGCGCGCATGGCCGAGATCCTGGGCGTGCTGGACCACTCCTGGTACGTGCTCTTTTCGGCCTTGCTCGGCGCCACGCCACCGCGCCCCGAGGTCGTGGTCACGCTCCTCGCCGTCCTGGAGCTCGTCCGCCTCCAGCGTGCGCGGGCCCAGCAGCGGGAGCTCTTCGGCGACATCATCATCGAGCACGCCCCCCCGGCCGAGTCGGCGGCCGACGCGCGGGAGGTTA
>CAZDYT010000391.1:0-3157 GCA_964509395.1 uncultured bacterium | reverse complement strand
CCACCTCGCGGGTTCCGGACGCCGACGAAAGACGACCATCGGCGGCCGACGCGCGGGAGGTTACCACCTCGCGGGTTCCGGACGCCGACGAAAGACGACCATCGGCGGCCGACGCGCGCGTTGCCCCACCCTCGCCGGCCCCGGACGCCGACGACGCCCGAAGGGCGCGAGGACCCACTGGAGGAGGCAGCCGTGAATCGTGAGATCCAAGGGGCCCTCGAGGCCCTCCTGTTTGTGGCGGACGAGCCACTGCCGCTCCCGCGCATCGCCGAGGTCCTCGAGCTGGACCCCGAGGAGGCTCAGGCGACGGTGGACGCCTTGCGGGCGGCGTGCGAGGCCCCGGGGCGCGGCCTCGCGGTGGTCGAGGTCGCGGGCGGTATCCGGGTGGTCACCCGGTCCGAGCTGGCCTCGGTGCTCCTCCGGTTCCAGCGCCTTCGTCTCAAGAGCCGCCTCTCCCGCGCGGCGGTCGAGACGCTGGCCATCGTCGCCTACCGGCAACCCATCTCGCGTCCCGAGATCGAGCAGCTCCGCGGCGTGAACGCGGAGAGCGTCATCGCCCACCTCCTCGAGCGGCGGCTGATCCGGGTGATCGGTCGCAAGGCGGGACCCGGCCGGCCGATTCTCTACGGCACCACGCGCGAGTTTCTGGAGCATTTCGGGTTGCGGGCCCTCGCGGAGCTGCCGCCGTTCGAGGTTCCGCCCGAGCCGGCGGACGCGGCCCGCGGCGCCGCGGTCCCCGGGGAGGCCGCCGCGGTGGCGGAGAGCGAGGCCACCGGCGATCCCGCTGAGGCTTCCGTGACCGGCGGACGTGGCGCTGAAGGGAGCGGCTCCCCTCGCGAGCCCTGATTCGCGCCGTGGCGGGCGTCCGCCTACAGAAGCTCATCGCGCAGGCCGGGATCGCGTCCCGTCGGGGGGCCGAGCGGCTCATCCGGGCCGGCCGAGTGCGCGTCAACGGGCACCCCATCTGGGACCCCGCGACGCAGGCCGACCCGGAGCGCGATCGGATCAGCGTCGATGGGCAGGAGATCCGTTCCACCCAGCCGAAGCGCTACGTGCTACTACACAAGCCGGCTGGGTATCTGACGACCCGCGAGGACCCCCGGGGACGGCCGCGCGTGTTCGATCTCCTCCCCGACCTCGGCGTGCGCCTCCACCCGGTGGGCCGGCTCGACTACGACGCCGAAGGCCTGCTCCTGCTCACCAACGACGGCGCCCTCACCTACCGGCTCACGCACCCGCGCCACGCGGTCCCGCGAACCTACCACGTCTGCGTGGAGGGCCGCGCCGATCCGGCGACGCTCGGCGCGCTCCGCCGCGGGGTCCTCCTCGAGGACGGACCCGCGCGCGCGGAGGATGTGCGGTGGATCCGAGAGGCCGGGGCGGGGAAGGCGTGGCTTGCCCTGACGCTGCGGGAAGGCCGCTACCGTGAGGTGAAGCGACTCTGTCGGGCCGTGGGCCTGGGGGTGTGCCGCCTGGTCCGCGTCGCCCTCGGACCTCTGCGGCTCGGCCGCCTCGCGCCGGGGAGGTGGCGCGAGCTGACGCGCCGCGAGGCCGCCGCACTCGGCTGCGGCGAGGCTGTGACGCCGCGGCCAGGCCGACCCTGCTGAAGCCTGGGAAACCATCCAGCCGGCCGGGGAGGCTCGGGTTTTCCCCGCCGGGGAGGCCGCGCGCCTCGCCCCCGCCAGCCTGGACCGGGCTCGTGGGCGCCCCGGACCACCTTGCGCCCCGTGAGCGGCTTCACTATACTAGGTAGGCTTTTTTCGACCCCTCCCTGGAGCGTGTATGGGTTTGGCGGAATGGCGGGCGCAGATCGATGACATTGATCGGCGACTCCTCAGGCTCCTCAACCGGCGCGCCGGGATCGCCTTCGAACTCGGCCAGGCCAAGCGCGAGGGGGGCCTCCCGGTCCATGTGCCGGAGCGCGAGCACGAGATCCTCGAAGAGCTCCTCCGGCTGAACGAGGGCCCGCTCCCCGCCGAGGCCATCCGGGCCATCTGGCGGGAGATCCTCTCCGCCTCGCGCGCCTTGCAGCATCCCTTCCGCGTCGCGCACCTGGGCCCCGTCGCCACGTTCACGCACCTCGCTGCCTTCCGCCGGTTCGGGTCGAGCGCCCAGTACGTGCCGCTCCGCGGCATTCCCGAGGTCTTCGCCGAGGTCGAGCACCGGCGCGCCGATATGGGCGTGGTGCCCGTGGAGAATTCGACGGAAGGCGCCGTGAACCACACCCTGGATCGCCTCATCGACTCGGAGCTTCTGATCTGCGGCGAGATCCAGCTCGAGATCCACCACTACCTTCTCTCGCGAGCGCCGGACCTCAGCGAGGTCAAGCAGGTGTTCTCGCATCCCCAGGCGCTCGCCCAGTGCCGCGAGTGGCTCGACCGGAATCTACCGCACGCGCAGGCCGTGGAGGCCGCCTCGACCGCCGTGGCGGCCGAACGCGCGCTCGAGGACGCCGCGACGGCCGCGATCGCGAGCGAGCTGGCGGCCCGGATCTATCGCCTCCCGGTGCTCCGTGAGCGCATCGAGGATCTCGCCCAGAACGTGACGCGCTTCCTGGTGATCGGGCACCAGGCGATCGGCCCCACGGGGCGCGACAAGACCTCCATCCTGCTCTCCATCAAGGACGAAGTGGGCGCCCTCTACCGGATCCTCGAGCCGTTCGCAACCACTCGCTTGAACCTGACCAAGATCGAGTCGCGCCCAACCCGGCGGCGTCCATGGGAGTACGTCTTTTTCGTCGACTTCGAGGGGCACCAGGCGGACCCGGTCGCGCAGAGCGTCCTCGGCGCGCTGCGCGAGCTCTGCCTCCACTTGAAGGTCCTCGGCTCCTACCCCGCCGCCTGAGGTAACCCATGACCACGTCCTGGGAGCGTCTTGCCAACGAGCCGATCCTCGACATCGCCCCGTACGAGCCGGGCAAGCCGATCGAAGAGGTGGAGCGGGAGCTGGGCATCGCGGGGGCGATCAAGCTCGCCTCCAACGAGAACCCCCTCCCGCCGTCGCCCGCCGTGCTCGCGGCGATCCGGCAGGCCCTGGGCAGCCTCAACCGGTACCCCGATGGCTCGGGCTACTACCTCCGGCAGGCCCTCGCGAAGCGCCACGGCGTCTCGCCCGACGCCATCGTGCTCGGTAACGGCTCGAACGAGCTGCTCGAGCC
>CAZDYT010000390.1:0-4502 GCA_964509395.1 uncultured bacterium | reverse complement strand
GCGCCCTGACCGCGCGTCCCCAGGCGCTCCTCGAGGACGGCGTCGGGTCGGGCGTCTTCCCGAGCGCCCGGGCGGTGGTGTGGCTCGACGGGACGCGCGTCTTCGAGGGGGGCGCCGGCGGGGCGACGGCGCGCACGATCTTCGACCTCGCCTCGCTGACGAAGGTGATGAGCGCCACCCCTGTCTTCCTCTCCCTCTGGGCCGAGGGGAAGGTCGAGCCCGAGACGCCGGTCTTGCGCCACTTTCCGGAGTCGGCCGTCGGGAAGATGGGGGCCACGGTCGGCGATCTCCTCTACCACCGCGCCGGGCTCCCGGCGCTCCTCCCGTTCTTCGCGGCGGTGATGCACGAGTCCCCGCGGCTCTTCGACCCCGAGTGCCCGCAGGACGTCCGCGCCGCCGCCCGGCGGGCGGTGGTGGCGCAGGCGCTCGCGACGCCGCCGGGCGAGCCGCCCCGGAGGCGTGCGGTGTACAGTGACGTTGGCTTCATCGTGCTCGGGGAGCTGCTCTCGGTCGTGGCCGGGACGCCGCTCGACGCGCTCCACGCCGAGCGCGTGGCCGCCCCGCTCGGGCTCGGCGCCCGCTTCCGCCGGCTCTCGGCGAAGTCCACGCGGGGCGTCCCGGACGCCGCGCCGGCGGACATCGCCCCGACCGGGGCGGCTCGCCCGCGCGAGCCCGCTCCCGGCCAGGAAGGGCTCTGGGCGCCGCTCGCGCCGCACCCGTCCCGGCCCGGCGAGGTGGACGACGACAACGCCTGGGCGATGGACGGCGTGGCCGGTCACGCGGGCCTCTTCGGCACCGCGGCGGACGTCGCGGCGTTCGGCCGGGCGGTGCTGGAGGAGCTCGCGGGGGCGGGCCGGATCGCGCCGCGTCCGCTCTGGGAGCGCGCCATCGTGCGGGACCCGGAGACGCCCGGCAGCACCCGCGCCCTCGGCTTCGACACGCGGCGACCCGGCGACGATCTCGCCGGTGCGTCCACCGGCCGCTACCTGGGCGAGACGCCGCCCGGTGCCGTCGGCCACGTCGGCTTCACGGGGGCGAGCCTCTGGATCGACCTCGCGCGGCGGCTCGTCGTCGCGCTCTGCACCAACCGGACGGCCCTCGGCCGCACGGAGACGGGCATCCGCACCTTCCGCCCGCGCTTCCACGACGCGGTGCTGGAGACCCTCGGCCTTGCCCGCTGAGCCGAACCCGGCGCCGGCGCCCGACGACGACGGGCACGTCCTCCACGAGGTCGACCCGGCCTGCATCCGGCGCATCCACCTGGTCGGCGTCGCCGGCACGGGGATGGGGGCTTTGGCCGGGATGCTCAAGGCCGCGGGCCACGAGGTGACCGGGAGCGACCAGAACGTCTTCCCGCCGATGAGCGAGATGCTCGCGGCGTGGGGGATCCCGGTGCTGACGCCCTACCGCCCGTCGAACCTCGACAGGGCGAAGCCGGACCTGGTGATCATCGGCAACGTCCTCCGCCGGGTGAACCCCGAGGCCGCCGAGGTGCGCGCGCGCCGGCTCCCGCAGATGAGCTTCCCGGCGGCGCTCGGCTCGTACTTCCTGCGAGATCGCCACCCGGTCGTGGTCGTCGGCACCCACGGGAAGACGACCACGGCGGCGCTGATGGGGCATGTGCTCGTGGCGGCCGGCCGGGACCCGTCCTTCCTCGTCGGCGGAATCACGCGGAACTACGTGGCGAGCTCCCGGCTCGGCGCGGGGCCCCACTTCGTGGTCGAGGGCGACGAGTACGACACGGCGTACTTCGACAAGGGGCCGAAGTTCCTCCACTACCGCCCGCGGACGGCGATCCTCACGAGCATCGAGTTCGACCACGCCGACATCTACTGCGACCTCGCGCACTACGAGTCGGCGTTCGAGCGCTTCGTGCGGCTGCTCCCGGGGAGCGGCCTCCTGGCCGTGAGCGCGGCCTACCCGAACGCGGTGCGGATCGCCCGCGCCTCGGCGGCGCCGGTCGTGACGTACGCGGTGTCGGGGCCCGCGGACTATGCGGCGCGCCGCCTCGCGCTCGGGCCGGAGGGTGCCGGCTTCGAGGTCCTGGAGGGCAGCCGGGCGCTCGGGGAGATGCTGTTACCGCTCGGCGGCGCCCACAACGTCGAGAACGCGCTCGGCGTCGTCGCGGCGGCGCGGAGCCTCGGGCTCGCGTTCGAGGCGATCCGGCAGGGCTTCGCGACGTTCCAGGGGGTCAAGCGGCGTCAGGAGGTGCTCGCCGAGGTGGGAGGCGTCACGGTGATCGACGACTTCGCCCACCACCCCACCGCCGTCCGCGAGACCATCGCGGCGGTCCGGCACGGCTACCCCGGCCGGCGCCTGTGGGCGGTCTTCGAGCCCCGCTCCAACACGAGCCGGCGGAACATCCACCAGGAGGAGTACGCCCGCGCCTTCACGGGCGCGGCGCGGGTGAGCCTCAAGGTCCCCGAGCCCCACGACATGGTCCCGGTGGACCAGCAGCTCGACGTGGCCAGGTTGATCGCCGCGCTCCGTCACCAGGGCATCGACGCGGCCGCCGAGACGGAGGTGGACGCGCTGGTCGCCGAGGTGGCGCGCGGCGCCCGGCCGGGCGACGTCGTCCTCGTCATGTCGAACGGCGCCTTCGGCGGCTTCGTCCCGAAGCTCCTCGCCGCGCTCGCGCGTCCCTGACGGGAAGAGATTCCCCGGCCTGGCGGTCCGAAGCGAACGGTGGCGCTTACGTCGTGCGGTCGACCACCGAAGGGAGTGGGGCGCTCGGGTCCTTCACGGCCACGAGGAACAGGATGGCCATGGCCGCCATGAACCCCGCGATCAGCCCAAAGGCGGGCGGGTAGGAGAACGACGCGATCAAGACACCGGCCACGATCGGGCCTGCGGCCTCGCCGGTGTCCCAGATCGTGCCGAACACGCCCATCGCTGAGCCCATCCGTCCGGCTTTGACGAGGTCTGCCACCAGCGCCGTGGTTGACGGGGTCACCACCGCCACGCCCAACCCGAAGAGGGCGGACACCGGGAGGAGCAGCCAGAACGAGGCAAGGGTCGGGATGGCCGGCAGCGTGAGGGCGCACAGGACGAGGCCAGCCAGAATCATGGGCTTCCGGCCGAGGCGGTCGGACAGCCGGCCCGAGAGCGGCTTGGCCGCCATCGTGGTGGCGAGCTGGGCGCCCATGACGAAGGCGATCTCCGCATCGTTCAGGCCGATCCCCTTCGCGTAAGGGGGGAAGAAGCCGAGGAAGGCGCCGTAGCCGACGTACATGGCCGCCTCCATGGCGGAGGCGATCAGCACGGCTCGGCTCGAGATGACTTCGGTGATTCCGCTCCAGAACTGACGGGACCGCTCCTGGAGGGTTGAGTCCGTGCGGCGTGCCACCGGGTCGCCGGGGAGGCAAAGGACCATCAGGAAGGGAAGGATGCCGAGAGCCCCGACCGCGAGGTACGTCACCGGATAGCTCGCCGTGTAGAAGAGGAGAATCCCTCCGAGCAGGGGGCCGGCTGTGGCCCCGAGATCGCTGGCCGCCGCGAACCACCCGAGCTTCTCGCCGCGTGCCTGGCCGGAGAGGTCCGCAACGAACGCGGAGGCCACGGGCGAGAAGATGGCCGTCGCAAACCCGTGGAGAAAGCGGAGGGCGAGCAGCCCCGCGGGCGAGTCGACGAGGGGGTACAGGAAGGGCGGTCCGGCAAAGAAGCAGCACCCGAGGAGCAGCATCCGCTTGCGGCCGAGGAGATCGGATAACGCCCCGGCCGGCAGCTTGACGACGACCCCCGTGAGGGTCGACGCCGCGACGATCAGGCCGATCATCTCGGGCGCGGCCCCGAGATCCTGCGCGAATCGGGGCAAGACCGGGCTTCGAGCCATCTGGTACCCGAAGCGCGACAGGAATCCCGCCAGGACGAGAAGGAGGAACGGGCTCACGTCACACCCTGAGGGGCTCGCCGACTTCTTCCGGGCCCACGTAGACGTGCTCACACGGCGTCGGAGCCTGGACGAGGACGACGATCATCCGCGCGGTGCCGGTATTGATGATCTCGTGGGGCGTGTCCTTCGGCACCCAGACGGCGGTCCGGGGCGTGACGCGCGTGACCTCCTTTCCCACGATGCAGTCGCCTTCCCCCTCCAAGAAGAACAGCACCTCCTCCGTGATGGGGTGGCGGTGGAGGGGGTTCTTCTGTCCGGGCTCGATGCAGTACATGTTGAAGTTCAGGCTGTCGGTCTGGACGAGCCGCTTCCGGACGAACGCCTTCGAGTGGAACTCGATGAAGTCGTCGATCTTCAGGGTGAGCATGGGGGCCCTCCTTCAGAGCACCTCGACGCTCAAGTCGTCGAAGGCGCTCACCGAGTCGGAGACGGTCCACAAGCCGATCGCGCCCTCGGCAATCCCGGAGTCTTCGGCCTCGACCACGGGGCGGTCGTTCCAGTAACACCGGATACTGGAGCCACGCGCCTCCACCCGGAGGCGCTGCCAGCCTTCGTGGCGTGCCTGGAAGCGGCCGAGTGCCCGGCGGGTCCCCTCGGCGGCTCGGAACAA
>CAZDYT010000389.1:0-4502 GCA_964509395.1 uncultured bacterium | reverse complement strand
GTAGACGGCCTGGAAGCCGGCGCGCTCGACGAGGCGGGCCGAGACGCCATCGTAGGCCCCGGGCACCAGGAGCCCCGCCCGGCGGCCGACCAGACGGCGGAGCTCCGCGCGGGCCGTCGTGGCCGGGTCGGCCATCTCAGGGTGCCGCCGTCAGGCGGCGCTCGGCCGCCTGCGCGAGAGCGATGCGTTGCTCGAGGGAGGGATGCGTCGCGAAGAGAAGCTCCTTGAGCCGGTTCGGGCGCCGCTCCGCGAGGTTGAGCCGCCCGAGGCGCTCCATCGCCGCGACGAAGGCCGCGGGGGCCCGCGTGACCTCGAGCGCGTCGGCGTCCGCCTGGCGCTCGAGGCGGCGGGACCAGGCGGCCGCGAGCGGGGTGGCCAGGAGCCCGAGCCCGGTCAGGAGGAGCGCGAGCAGCGGGAGGCCGGCGGGGTCGGCGGCCTCGGGGAGCCCGAAGGCGGCGGTGGCCACGCCGAGGGCCCGGTGAGCCAGCGCGAAGCTCGCCCCGAGGAGGACGAGTTGGAGGAGCAGGCCCCGGGCGAGGTGCCCGCGCGCGTGATGGGCCAGCTCGTGGGCGAGCACCACCTCCACCTCGTCCGGCGGGAAGTTGGCCAGGAGCGTGTCGCTGACGAGGATCCGCCGGGTCCGGCCCAGCCCGACGACGGCGGCGTTGGCCGTCCGTCCCTTGCGGGAGAAGTCGGCGACCGAGACCTCCGCGGCGACGACGCCGACCCGCGCCGCCAGGGCGAGCAGGCGCTCGCGCAACGAAGCGTCCGTGAGCGGCGTGAGGCGATAGAAGAGGGGCACGATCCAGACCGGGACGATCGCCGTGAGCAGCACGCTGCCCAGGCCGAGCGCCGCCGCGCCCCAGAGCCACCACCACTGCGGGCTCCAGGCCAGCAGGGCATAGAGGAGCTCGAAGGCCGCGAGGCCGAGGACGCCGCCCAGCGCGACGGCCTTCGCCTTGTCCACGAGCCAGGCCCGGAGAGACTGGCTGAGCAGGCCGGCGCGGCGCGGGAGGACGAACCCGCGGAGCACGTCCAGCGGAAACGTCGCCGCGCTGGTGGAGCCTCCGACGGCGGCGAGCATCAGCGCGACGACCGCGGCCCGCGACCCGAGCCGCGCACCGAGCGCGACGGCCAGCGCCACGGCCGCCCCGCTCCAGAGCCACGCGCAGAGGACGGCCACGGTCAGGACGAAGGCGGCGACCGAGAGCCAGAGCTGCCATCGGTGGTAGCGACGGGCCTCGAGGTCGGTGTCGGTCATCGACGCCAGCGTATACCCAGCCTCGAATGAGCCACAAGGGCGCTCCGTCGTCGCGCCAAACCGGGGAGGCGCATCGGCCAAGGGCCGGGACCCCGATCGGAGGGCGAGTGGACACCCCGTGTGGCGCGCGCTAGGATGGCGTGCATGCGTGAGCCCGTGCCCGCGGCCCGGCGGGCGCCCGACCTCGCCGAGACGAGAGCCGGCCCCACTGCGGCGCTCAGCGTCACGCGACCGAACGTCCCGGTGCTGGCGCTCCTCGCGCTTGGCCACATGGTCATCGACATCAACCAGGGGGCCTTGCCGGCGCTCCTGCCGTTCCTCAAGGCGAAGTTCGCGCTGTCGTACGCGGCCGCCGGGACGGTGCTGCTCGCCGCCAACATGACCTCCTCCGTGATTCAGCCGGTCTTCGGCTACCTCTCGGACCGGACCGCCCGGCGCTGGCTCCTCCCGTGGTCGCTCGTCCTGGCCTCGACCGGGCTCGGTCTGGTCGGCCTCGCGCCGACGTACGGCGTCCTGCTCGTCCTGGTCGTGGTGGCCGGACTCGGCGTGGCCGCGTATCACCCCGAGGGCTACAAGACCGCCAACCAGGTCGCGGGTGACCGGAAGGCCACCGGACTCTCGTTCTTCTCGATCGGCGGCAACATCGGCATCGCCCTCGGGCCGCCCATCATCACCGTGCTCGTGACCGCCTACACGCTCTCTGGCACGCTCGGGGTGCTGGTCCCCGGCCTCGTCGCCGCCGCGCTCATCGCCACCGTCCTGCCATCCCTCGTGCCCGGCCAGGCCGCATCCGGGGCCGCGCGCACCACCCGGGAGGCTGGGCGGGACATGCTCGGGGCGATGGCCCTCCTGATCGCGGTCGTGACCGTGCGCTCCTGGGTCCAACTTGGCCTCGTGGCGTACGTGCCGTTCTTCTATGTGGACATCCTGAAGGCCGACCCGCGCGTGGTGGGCCCGCTGCTCTTCGCCTTTCTGGGGGCCGGCGCCCTGGGGACGCTCGTCGGCGGCCCGATCGCCGACCGATGGGGCACCCGGCCGTACGTCACCTACACGCTGCTCCTCGCGGTCCCGCTGATCGCGGCCTTCTTGCTCCGGCCCGGCACCTGGTTCGCAGCCCTCTGCCTCGCGGCGACCGGGTTCGTCCTGGTCTCGTCGTTCTCCGTGACGGTGGCGCTCGCGCAGGCGTATCTGCCCCGGCGCCTCGGCATGGCCGCGGGCCTCATCGTCGGGCTCGCGATCGGGACCGGGGGGGTCGGCGTCGCCCTGCTCGGCTGGGTCGCGGATCACTGGGGGCTCCGGGTCACGCTCTCGCTGATCGCGGCGATGCCCCTCGTCGGCTTCGGGGCGGCCCTCTTCCTCCCTGAGCCGCGCGCCTGACGGCTCGGCGTCCGCCCCCGGTCCACGGAAGTTGGCGTCCGGCGCCTTGTCGGGTTATCATCCTTGAGCCACTCGGGGGGGCCTCGTGCTCGGCCTTGGCCGGCAGCGAAGGGATCGGGCCTCTGCCCTCCCCGAGGATGCGTCCGGCAGGCGAGAGCGACAGGCCAGGGGAGACGAGATGTTCGCGTCCGTCGAAGAGATTCAGGAGCGGTTCCGGGCGAGCCAGTACATCGCCAGCCGGCGGGTCGCCACGGTCGTGTACCTGTCGGCCCGCATGAACCGCCCGATCCTGGTCGAGGGTCCGGCGGGCGTCGGCAAGACGGAGCTCGCGAAAGTCCTCGCCGAGTCGCTGGGCCGCTCGCTCATCCGGCTCCAGTGCTATGAGGGGCTCGACGAGGCCAAAGCCCTCTACGAGTGGAAGTACGCGAAGCAGCTCCTCTACACCCAGATCCTCCGGGAGCGGATCGGGGAGCTGATCGCCGAGGCCCCCTCCCTGGCGGATGCCGTGGACCGGGTGGCGCGGCAGGAGGACGCCTTCTTCTCCTACCGGTTCCTCTCGCCACGCCCGCTCCTGGCCGCCATCCTGGCCGAGGAGCCCTGCGTGCTCCTCGTGGACGAGATCGACAAGGCCGAGGCGGAGTTCGAGGCCTTCCTGCTCGAGGTGCTCTCGGACTGGCAGGTTTCGGTGCCGGAGCTGGGCACGATCAAGGCGCGCCACCTCCCCATGGTCGTCCTGACCTCGAACAACGCGCGTGAGCTGACCGACGGGCTGAAGCGGCGGTGCTTGCACCTCTTCATCGACTTTCCGGCGGCGGCCGAGGAGCTGGCCATCATTCGCCTCAAGGTCCCGGAGGTGAGCGAGCGGCTCGCGAAGCAGGTCGTGGCGGCGGTCCAGCGCATCCGGGCCATGGAGCTCCGCAAGGCGCCGTCCATTTCCGAGAGCCTCGACTGGGTCCGCTCGCTCGTGATCCTGAATGCGGACCGCCTGAGCCCCGACCTCGTGGAGGCGACCCTCACGCTGCTCGTCAAGTACGAGCGGGACCTCGAGCGCGTCAAGGCCAGCCTCGACAAGGTGCTGGCCGACCCCGAGAGCGTGTCGGTATGACCGAGACGATCGTCTCCGCGATGCTCAAGCGGACGGCCCTCTTCGGGGACCTCACGCTCCCGGAACGGCTCATCCTGGCCAAGGCGCTGCGCCGCGGGGACGTCCCCAAGGGCGCCTACGTCTTCCGCGCGGGCGACCCCGGCCGCTCGTTCTTCCTGATCGTGGCCGGGCGGATCAAGATCTCCCTGTCGCGGCAGGGACGCGAGGTCGTGCTGGCCGAGCTGGGTCCCGGCGACTACTTCGGCGAGCTGAGCCTCATCGACGGCCGGCCTCGCTCGGCCGACGTCATGGCCGCGGTGCGATCCGAGCTGCTCGAGCTGCCACAGGATGCGTTCTTCCGCGTGCTGGATACCAACGGCGCGGTGGCGCGAAAGCTGCTCGTCGAGATCTGTCGCCGGTTGCGCGAGGCGGACAACCAGATCGGCACGCTGGCCACCGTGGACGCGGCCGGACGGATCGTCCGGGCCCTGTTCAAGCTGGGGGAGCGGCACGCCCGGCACGAGGGGCCCGACCTCGTCTTCCCGAAGGCGCCCCGGCAGCGGGATGTCGCCGCGCTGGCCGGGACCACGCGGGCGACGACCTCGCGGCTGATCCGGCAGCTCGCCCAGCAGGGCCTCCTGAGCTTTTCCGGCCACTCGCTCATCCTGCACGAGCGGCAGGTTCTTCCCGGGGACAACCTATAGACTTCGGAGGGGGCTCTGCCCCCCTCCGACGGCCCTCCCGGCAAAGCCGGGCCGGTCGCCTTGTCCATCTCGGCCG
>CAZDYT010000388.1:0-4516 GCA_964509395.1 uncultured bacterium | reverse complement strand
CCCACCGCCTCCATCTTCTGCGCCTGCAGGAGCTGCTCCGTTTGGCGCTGCAACGCCCGGGTGCGCGCCGCGACCTCCGCTTCGAGCTTCTCGGCGTGCGCCCGGAGCGTTTGCTCCTGGATCTCCCGTCCGTACACCTGTCGAACCAGAGGGAGGAGCACGGCGTAGAGAGCCAGGCCGCCGGCGAGCGAGATGGCCCAGATGATGAGCTGTCCCTGGCGAATCGTCGCAAAGAGGCGGACGGGGGTCTTGTACACCTCCAGGACCCCGAGGACCTCCCCGGTCTCTCGGGAGAAGACGGGCACGTAGACCTCGGCCAGCGTGACGAACTTTCCTCTCTCGTAGACGTGCTCCTCCGCGGTCAGTTTCTTGATCTCGACCGCAACCTTGCCTGTGAGGGCCGTCCGGAGCTCCTCGTTCTCGGGGAATCGCCGCCCGATCAGATGGGGCTCGTCGGACCAGAGGATCGTCGCCGTCCGATCCCAGACTTTGAGGCGCACGACCTCCGGGAAACCGGAAAAGAGCCGGGAGAGCTCCATCCGCCAGCGCTCGCGAGCCCCCTGGTCTTGCGGGGCGGTGAAGAGCGTGTCGAGGCCGACGAACTCCAGGGATCGCCGAGCGAAGGCCGCCGTGTTCTCCCACTCCCACGCCGAGACCGCGTGGGTCAACAGGGAGGAGAGGGCGAACCCCATGGCGAGCGCGAGGCTGATGACACACAGAAAGCTCAGGAGAGCGAACCGGCTCACGAGTGCGAGCGTAATCGACCGCAGCCCGCGTGCCGGATGCCAGCGAAGACGCATGCTCACCCCCCGCCCGTGACTTCGCGCAAACCGAGATGCCCATGCAAGAAGGACGCCAGAGCCTTGCCTCAGGATTTCTTGTCTCGCGGAGTGCCCGCATCAGGAAGCCTGGCCAGGACGCGGCCGTGGGTATGGTGAGGAAGTTGCCAGCCGGGCGTTCGGGGGCGAGCTGGCCATGGCGCACGCGCGGCGCCGGGGACGGGCGACGCATCTCACGCGCCGAGGCCGCGATCGGTGCCGTCACCGCGCGTGCGCTGGGATGCGAAATTCGAGGCGAGGTGGCGGGCCAGCGCGGGAGCCGCTGGGCGGCCCTCTCCCGTGCGCGGACCAACCGATCCGGTCTGGCGTCGAGCGACTCGCGTGCGCGTCCTGACCGTCGCGCCGTGTCCCTCGCGCGTGCGTGCCGGCGGCCACGCCTGCCCGCTCCGTGTGGGTCCGCCGAAGGTCTGACGGGCTCGGGTTTCTTGCGGGACCCGAACGTCTTCGGTATACTCAGGGAGCTTGGAGGCCGGAGGTTGCGATTCCTCCGTGCTCGGGACGCGCGAGAGTGGCGGAATTGGCAGACGCGCTGGACTTAGGATCCAGTGGGCGAAATCCCTTGGGGGTTCAACTCCCCCCTCTCGCACCACGCCTCCCGTAGAGCGCCATTCACGCCGCCCTTCACCAGCGCGCTCGGACGGTCGCCCGGGGGGCGTCGCGTTCAAAGACCCGGACCCGGAGGAGGGCGCCGGGACGATCGGAGTGCGATCCGCGCATGAAGGTTCACGTGCAAGAGCTTGAGCCGTGCAAGCGCCAGCTCGTCGTCGAGGCCCCCGAGGGCGAGGTCGCGGCGGCGTGGGAGGCAGCCTACGGGCGTGTCCAGCGCGAGGCTCGTCTGCCTGGCTTTCGCCGGGGGAAGGTCCCGCGGTCCCTGGTGCGCGCCCACTTCGCTGGCGAGGTGCGCCGGGCCGTGGCCGAGCAGCTCATCCCGGCCGTCTACCGCCGCGCCCTCGACGAGACGCGCCTGCATCCCGTCGAGGACCCTCAGGTGAAAGACCTCCAGCTTGAGGAAGGGCAGCCCCTCCGCTTCACCGCGGTCGTCGAGATCAAGCCGACGATCGCCCTCGACGAATATCGCGGGCTCCCGGTGACGCACACGTCGGTGCCGGCCGAGGACGCCGACGTGGATGCGGCCCTGGCGAGCCTCGCCGACCGGCACGCCACGCTCGTCACCGTGGCGCGGGCGGCGCGCGCCGGCGACCACGTGGTCGTCGACTACACCCTCGAGCCCGAGGGGGCCGAGCCGCGCAGCGAGCGGGGGTACGGGTTCGAGGTCGGGGGCGGACGGGTGCTGCCGGAGATGGACGAGGCGGTGGTCGGCCTCCAGGCGGGCGACGAGCGGCAGCTGAGCGTGCGCCTTCCCGCCGAGCATCCGCGGGAGGAGCTCCGGGGCAAGCCCTGCCGCCTGTCGCTCCGGGTGGTCGAGGTCAAAGAAAAGGAAGTTCCGGCGCTCGACGACGACTTCGCGCGGGCGCTGGGCTCCCATCAGACGGTCGCGGAGCTGCGGGCGGCGGTCCGGGCGGAGCTCGAGGCCCAACGGGAGCGGCAGAATCGCCGGGCTTTCGAGGAGGCCGCAATCGACGCCGCGCTGACTCGCCACGACTTCGCGGTCCCGGAGAGCCTCGTGACGCGGGAGATTGGCCACCGCGTCTCGCGCATGCAGGCGGGGGTGAGCCGGCAGGGGATCGACCCGGCGGCGCTCGACTGGGACTACGCCCGGCTCGCCGAGGAGCTCCGCCCGGCGGCCGTGCGGGCGGTACGCTGGGCGCTCTTGCAGGAGGCGATCGCGGAACGGGAAGAGCTCACCGTGAGCGAGGCGGAGGTCGAGGCGGAACTCGCGCGGCTTGCGCGGGACTCGGGCCGGGCCCCGCAGGCGCTGCGGAGCCTGCTGGAGCGGAGCGGCGAGCTCGAGGGCCTCCGGCTCAAGCTCCGCGAGGAGAAGGTCCTGAACCTGCTGATCGAGCACGCGCAGATTCACTCGGAGCGCTAGGAGGGACCGTGGCACTCATTCCGATGGTCATCGAGCAAACGCCGCGTGGCGAGCGAGCCTTCGACATCTACTCGCGCCTGCTGAAGGAGCGCATCATCTTTCTGCCGACCTACATCGAAGACGACATGGCCAACCTGGTCATCGCTCAGCTCCTCTTCCTCGAAGCGGAGGACGCCGACAAGGACGTCTACCTCTACATCAACAGCCCGGGCGGGGCGGTGACGGCCGGTCTGGCGATTTACGACACCATGCAGTACGTCAAGTCGGCGGTGGCGACGATCTGCATGGGGCAGGCGGCGTCCATGGGCGCCCTCCTCCTGGCCGCCGGGACCAAGGGCAAGCGCTTCGCGCTCCCCCACTCCCGCATCATGATTCACCAGCCGCTCGCGGGCGTGCAGGGGCAGGCGACCGACATCGACATCCAGGCGCGCGAGATCATGCGGCTCCGCGACGAGCTGAACCGGATCCTGGTCGAGCACACCGGACAGCCCATCGAGCGGATCCGGCAGGACACGGACCGCGACTTCTTCATGACGGCGGGGCAGGCCAAAGAGTACGGGATCGTGGATCAGGTGATCGCGTCCCGCGGCTCGATGCTGAAGACGGTCGAGGCCGTGGCAGTCGGGAGAGACGGGCACAAGCGCTAAGCCAAAGGGGGGCATGGATGGCCCGAGGGCGTGAGACGAACGGGGGCGTTCTCAAGTGCTCGTTTTGCGGGAAGAGCCAGAACGACGTCCGCAAGCTGATCGCGGGACCGACGGTGTACATCTGCGATGAGTGCATCGAGCTGTGCAACGACATCATCGCGGAGGAGTGGGAAGAGGAGCGCAGCCGGGAGATCCGGAGTCTCCCGAAGCCGGCCGAGATCAAGGCGATCCTCGACCAGTACGTCGTCGATCAGGAGCGGGCGAAGAAGATCCTGGCCGTCGCGGTTCACAATCATTACAAGCGCGTGGAGCCGGGCTCGGATTCCGGCGACGTCGAGCTTCAGAAGTCGAACATCCTCCTGATCGGGCCGACGGGGTCGGGGAAGACGCTCCTCGCCCAGACCCTGGCCAAGATCCTCCACGTCCCCTTCACGATCGCCGACGCGACGAGCCTCACGGAAGCCGGATATGTCGGCGAGGATGTCGAGAACATCATCCTGCGCCTCCTCCAGTCGGCCGATTACGACGTCGAGCGCGCCGAGCGGGGCATCGTCTACATCGACGAGATCGACAAGATCGCGCGCAAGTCGGAGAACCCGTCCATCACGCGGGACGTGTCGGGCGAAGGGGTGCAGCAGGCGCTCCTGAAGATCCTGGAGGGAACGGTCGCGAACGTCCCGCCGCAGGGCGGCCGGAAGCACCCGCATCAGGAGTTCATCCAGGTCGATACGACGAACATCCTGTTCGTCTGCGGCGGCGCGTTCGTGGGCCTGGACAAGATCATCGAGAGTCGGGTCGGGAAGGCCGGGATGGGCTTCGGCGCGGACATCAGGGGCAAGGAGGAGCGGAAGATCGGGAGCCTCCTGGCCATGGTCCAGCCGGAGGATCTCCTCAAGTTCGGCCTGATCCCGGAGTTCGTGGGGCGTCTGCCGGTGGTCGCGACCCTGCACGATCTCAACGAGGCGGCCCTGGTCCGGATCCTGCGGGAGCCCAAGAACGCCATCCTCAAGCAGTACCAGAAGTACTTCGAGCTGGAGAAG
>CAZDYT010000387.1:0-4525 GCA_964509395.1 uncultured bacterium | reverse complement strand
GGGCGCCGTCGGGTACCCGCTTGCGGGTGCCCGTTCGCCGCGTCACCCGCCCGTGGCGTCATGCCCTTCGCGAATTATCCGGGGTAGGGCGTCGTGGGCGATGCTTCCGAATTCCCCAGGGCCTGCTGAACGGTCCCGAGGAGCTGGGCGGCGCTGAACGGCTTGGCGAGAAAGGCGGCCGCTCCGGCGTGGAAGGCCTCCTCCGCCGCGCTCTCTGTTGCGTAGGCGGTGAAGATGACCACCGGGGTCCGGGGCGCCACGCGCCTGATCTGCCGAAGGAGCATCAGGCCGTCCATGCCGGGCATCCTGAGATCGGTCAGCACCAGATCGGGGGATTCGCGCTCCAGCACGGCCAGCGCCTCGTGGCCGTTCCTGGCGAGGACGCAGACGCAGGCGAAGGGGCTGCGCCGGAAGATCCGGCACATGTTTTCCAGCATGTCGGGTTCGTCGTCCACGACGAGAATGGTCCGGAGATGGGGCGTGAGAGACCCCCGCCCGGTTACCGAGTCGCCGGCCTCACAGGGCTCGCGAGGCATGCTGCTTTCCGCATCATGGCGCTCTGGCATATAGCCGATCCGGCATGCAACGGCTCTGCCAAAGTCCGGGAATCGCCCCTCGGCGCCACGAGAGTTCGATCCGGCGGGGCCTCTTGAGCAAGCACGGACAGGGGCATGCCACCGAAAGGGGTTCCGCCTCCCGCCCCTTGTGGCGTGAGCGCCCCACCCGGGACAGGGGTGCCGCACCGGGGCCGACCGGGATCCGGCGGCGTGGACACGGAGCCCGGGGGGCGTCCTGGGCACGCCGGCAGAGCCGGCACGACGGCTCGGACCTGGCTCGATCGCGCCGGCATCCGGCGATATCCTCGGGGCGTGCCTCCGCAACGCGAGATGGGCCGGCACGGATCCTCACGGAGAGGCAAGGAGGTTGTCGATGGCGACGCCCATTCCCCAGATCCCGTTCAAGCGGATCCTCGTCGCGGTGGACGGGAGCGACCACGGGCTCCAGGCCGCGCGCGCCGCGGCCCGGCTCGCCCGCGCGCTCGGCGCTCGGCTCACCCTGCTGGCCGTGTATCACGCGCCCTCGGCCGCGCTCGGTGAGCCGAACTACTCGACGGCGCTCAGTGAGGCCCTCGAGGAGGCCCGCGAGACCATCGAGCGGGCCCGGCAGGCGGTGCTCGGCGCCGACGGGCCGAAGCTTGAGACGGAGTGGCTCGCCGGCCCCCCGGCCGACACCATCATCTCGGCGGCCCGCGATGGCGAGTACGATCTGATCGTCGTGGGGACGCGTGGCCGGGGACGAATCCAGTCGGCGCTCCTCGGATCGGTCTCGAGCGTGGTCGCTGCGCGGGCCGGCCGGCCCGTCCTGGTGGTCGGCGACCACTGAGCGCCCGCGCCTGCCGCGCGTTCGTCCGCATGGGCTCGCCACGTCACGGCGTCCCGGAGCCGGACAACCGAGCCATCGCCTTCTGGGCCGCGCCGTCCCCTGCGTACCGCGGCGCCTCGAGCCCTGCGGCCTGATGCGATCAGCCCAGAAGAAATGAGGCGATTGGCCGATTGCCCTCGGCGACGGGCGGCTGTATCAAGAGAGCAAGCGGGGGTGTCGGGAGAGAGGAACAGCAAAGACCTGGAGATCGCGCGCAGAGGTGGTGCGCAGGCCCGGGCGCCGGGAAGCCTAAGCCTCTCCAAGATCCCCACCGTAGTCGACGACCTCTCGAGCACCGCATCCCCGCCCTCCCTTCTGCGCTAACCCGACTTGTTCATGAACGCCGCGGCACGGGCGGGTCCTGCCGCGGCGAACAGCCCACCGGCGTCCTCGCGGCGAAGAACGAGCCGGCCCTGAGGCCGTCCGGAGCGGTGCGCGTGGCTCGGCGAGCCAGTGCGGGCGAGGCGCGGGGCGGCCGCGCGCGGCGATGCCACGTGAGGACATCCTCCGCTCGCCGGCGTCGTCGTCACTCCCGCTGGGGCTGGCCTCGAGTCTTGATCCACTCACACCAGGCAGCGTGCGCTTCGGCGAGCCGGGCCCAGGCCGCGTCGTCCTCCGGGTCGGGCACCTCGGCGCTCTCCAGGAGCGCCCCGCAGTACGCGCACCGCTCCGCGTCGCCGCCGATCGCGTCGAGCAGAAACCCGGTCTTCTGTGTGCGTTCCATCGCGATGAGCCCGAGAGCCGTCGAAGGCCTCGACGCCCTCTTACCACCCGTGCAAGGGGGTTGCCAACACACCGCCCCGTCGATCCCCAGGTCACCGAGGGTCGGCAACCCGCCGCCCGTCCCGACGGTGCGGTGAAGCCGAGGCGGTGCTGCCAGGCGGGTGGCGTCGTCCGGAGACAGAGACGGCGCAGGAGCCAGGGCCCCTGCGCCGTCTCTGAGTGGCCGGTCGCGCCTTACCAGCGGACCGGGCGACGGGCCACGCCGCGGGCCGCGCCGAGGCGGGAATCGCCCGAGCGCGATCCGCCAGACCGCGCGGCCTGAGGGTTCGCGACGTTGACCGTGAGCCGCCGGCCGCCGAAGGGCTGACCGTCGAACTTCGCGATCGCCGTCTCGGCCTCCGCTTCCGTGGACACCTCCACGAAGCCGAAGCCGCGGGACTGGCCCGAGAACCGGTCGGTGATCACCGTGGCGGACAGGACACTGCCGCACTGGGCGAAGTACTCACGAAGGTCCTCGGAGGTGGTGGAATAGGGTAGACCGCCAACGAACAGCTTGGACGCCATGGGCGCCTCCTTGACCCCGATGTGGGGGCGACACTCTTCCGCATCGTGTTTCACGCCCCGGGTACGCGGAAGAGGTCCAGCGGAGGCGGGCCAGATGAGAGCGCCACAGTGGCGCACGAACCGGCAGACGCATGAAGTATAACCTCCCGGCATCGGCGATGCAAGCTCGACCGGCCCTTCGCGCCGGGGTCGGGCGGCCGACGCTCCGCGCCCGCGAGACTCCGCGTTACGTGACGAACACGCCGGCGCGGGCCGCGAGCTCGATCGCGCGGCGCACGTCGACGACGCGCGGACCCCGGGCGGTGAGCCGAACGCGGACGGTGGCGCCCCCCCGCAGCTCGATCTCGCGCTCGCCGTCGAGGGCGAGGACGCCGGGCTCAGGATGACAGACGACGACCTCGTCCCCCGGCGCGAGCGGCCGGGTCTCGGCGAGGCTCACCTGCCGCACGAGTCCCGGGGCGATGGGCGCCAGCACCGGGTGACCGCCGGACCCCATCCGAAGATGGAGGCCGTGCCCGACCCGGTGGTCCCGGTCCGGAAGATGGGCCCCGATGGAGGAGAGGCCGATGCTGCCCGGCGCCACACGAGCCAGGATGACCTCCTTGATCTTCACGGCATCCCACATGGCTCGGGACGCGACGAATCGCTCGTCGTAGACGGCGACATCGATCAGGGCGATGTCGACGGGCGAGCCGGGACAGGTGACGTCGAGGCGCGGCGCCGTGCACAGGGCGTCCTGCGCCAGCCCGCGCGCGACCAGACCGGCGGCCAACCCGGCAATGGTGCCCTCGATCATCGTCGGGAAGACGTTGTTGGTGCCGGTCGAGATCGGCACCAGCGGCACCTCGCCGCTGCCCTTGGCCACGGCGCGGTTGGTGCCATCGCCGCCCAGCGTGACGATACAGCCGGCGCCCGCCTCGGCCATGAGCGCCGCCGCGCGGGTCGAGTCCTCTTGCGTGAACGTCAGCGGCATCGGCAGGACCGAGACGTCGAGGCCGAGCCGCAGGCTGTCGAGCGCCTTGTGGCCGATGCCGAACGAGTCGGGCATGATCCACACGCGCCTAACGCCCACGGCCTCCAGGCCGGACAACACCCGCCGGACGATGCTGACCTTTTCGTCGTTGTCGAACACCGAGCCGTGGGCCACCAGGCGGCGGATGTCCTTGCCCGAGGCGGGATTGGCGATGACGCCCACCGGGCGGCGAGGGAGCTCTACATCATTCGTCATCGGGCCGGGAGGAACTCCTGGAGGAATCCGACCACCAGCTCGGTCACGCGGCGGAAGCCGGGGTGACTGGGCATGACCCAATCGAAGTGGCCCATGCCGGGCACGATCTCGAGCCGCCGGGGCTGGCCGGCGCGCGCGAACAGGCTGCGCGACTCATCGGCCGGGACCAGGCGGTCGTCGGCGCCGTGGATGAACAGCACCGGCCGCGGAGCGATGCGGTCGACCAGGGCCTCGGGCCGGAACTCGGCCAGGGCCTCGGCCGTCTCCAGCGGCAGGTCGCACTTCATTGGAGGGAACTCCCGGTAGGCGCCTTCCAGAAACGCGCGGGAACCGGGATCCGGCATGACGATCTCGAGGGGATCGACGCGGGTGGAGCGCCCGCTGCGCACGCGCGCCGAGCGATCCTCCCGGAGCCGCGCCTGGAAGTCCAGCCATTCCCAGTGGCGGCGCTGGCTGCGCAGCCAGCGCTCGCCATCGCCCATGGGCTGAATGGCCACGGCCGCGCCCACCCGCCGGTCGAGCGCCGCCGCGGCGATGGCATTCGCCCCCCCCAGGCTGAGGCCGACGACGCACAGGCGTCCCGGATCA